>JBDNDH010000040.1:0-8127 GCA_046719235.1 Thermodesulfovibrionales bacterium | reverse complement strand
ATAAATTATTCAATGCCTTACTGTCTGCCTATCTTACAAAAAAGGGATTGTAACTCTTTTTGGGGTCAGGTCTTGCAGTAGCACTTTTCATCACTTTTTCTCTAATCCTCTTCATGTTATACTACAAGACCTGACCCCATGATTGCTGAGTTTTTTAAACACATAACCACCTCTGCCCCCGAGTATGTAAAGAAGATGGGATATCTCAGGGAGATATTGTCTATTGAGGCAAGGTATAAACGATTTAAGATTGATTGGGATAGGCATCTTAACAACTCAAAAGAGGTTATTTTAGATGCTCTAAAAATGGCAAGCGGAAATAAAAGGATCGTTGTGCTGGGGTCAGGTCTTCTTATTGATCTGCCCTTGAACGTTATCTCTCAGAGATTCGATGATGTGGTGCTCGTTGATATCATTCATCTACCACAGGTTGAAGATGTAGTAAAGGTTTATGATAATGTAAGGCTTATATCCGCAGATATTACATCCGTTGCCCAGAGGCTATTTATTACAAAACCTCTGCCAAACACACAACTACCAAGGGAACAGCCATTTCTCCCTGAATGTAACGATGGATGTGATATGGTAATATCACTAAACATCCTCTCACAACTTCCAGTCATACCTGTAAATTACCTTGTCGATAAGTTAGGTTGGGAGTACGGAGATATGCTTACAAAATGGGAAAATTACCTGATGAGTTCTCACCTTAATGCGCTTTTAAATCTCAGTTGTCCGGTCTGTCTGATATCGGATTGGGAACTAACCTATTTAGACAAGGATGATGTAGAGATAGAAAGACATCTCACCGCACCTGTATTAAGTGAAATCCAACCATATCGGCAGTGGTTTTGGAGGATAGCTCCTTTTGGAGGTGAGTCAAAGCAATACTCTGTGGAGTTGACAGTTGGGGCGTATTTGTTTGACAATAAAAAAAGATTATAGAGATTTTTCATTATAGTTGCAAAATGTTATCCCAACAGTCCCAGAGAAGATATACAAACATACTTGCTGTTGTTTTTTGGATATTTGTGTCTTATTCTACAGCAAATGCCTCCCAGATAGTTGGTAGTGAAGGTTACTACATCGTTCAAAAGGGCGATACGCTTGATCTTATCGCATCAAGGTTAGGATTGAGCTCATCTAAGATTAGGCAGGATAATCAACTAACACCAAACCAGAGGTTAAAACAAGGCACAATGCTCAAGATTGATACAAGGAGGATACTGCCAAAGGTATTGAATAATGGGATCGTCATAAATATACCAGAAAGGATGCTTTACTATTTTAAGGATTCGAAGGCATATATGGTTTTTCCAGTGGGGCTTGGCAAGATTTTTAAAAGCGGTGATAGCAACTGGCATACGCCTGTAGGTGAGTTTAAAATAAAGGCAAAGCAAAAAGACCCCACCTGGTATGTTCCTATATCAATCCAGAGAGAGATGGAAAAAGAGGGGAAGGCGGTAGAGGTGATAGTATCGCCAGGACCAGATAACCCTCTTGGAAGGTTTTTGCTACGCACTGATATACCAAACATACATATACACGAGACTATATATCTCACATCCGTTCATAAATTCTCAAGTCATGGATGCATTCGTGTCTTACCTCAACATATGGAGATGTTCTTCAAAGAGGTGGAAGTGGGGACGGTTGGTGAGATTATATACAAACCCATAAAGACTCTTTACGAAAATGGAAGGGTATATATCGAGGTTCACAAGGATTACTACAAACAGGTTAAAGACCTAAACGAAGAGGCAAAAAGGCTTCTTACACAAACAGGTCATATCTCAATCGTTGACTGGAAAAAGGTTGAAAAGGCATTGATTGATAGTTACGGTAGTGTTGTAGATGTCACCGCAGACTGAGGAGAGTCTCCTTTAGACAATCAGTTTAAAAGATATAACACCCTCTAATATTGTATTTTCAGTCTTTCTTTTATCCTGTTACCCCAGATCTTTGCCTTATTCAGTGTTTCATCTTCGTCAATATTTACAACAGATCGGTTTTCCATGAGGACATTGCCATTTACAATCACGGTATCAATATCCTTATCAGACGCAGAATAGACAATGTGTGAGTAGATATTATATATTGGCATTAGATGGGGTTTTTTGATATCCAAGAGGATTATATCAGCGAGTTTCCCTGCCTCTAAACTGCCTAATTGGTGACCCATCCCGAGTGCCTCTGCACCCCATCTCGTGGCCATCAGTAGGGTGGTCTTTGCATCCATGGCGGTTGGGTCCTTTGATATCGCCTTGTGCACCTTTGCTACTGTTGACATCTCCCCTATCATGCTCAGGTCGTTATTACTTGCAGCCCCGTCTGTCCCTATACCTACCCTGAGCCCTGCCCTTAACATTGCCGGGATGGGTGCGATGCCTGATGAGAGCTTCAGATTGCTCTCAATGCAGTGGGCTACGGATACATCATGCCTTGAAAGGGTCTCTATCTCCTCATCGTCGAGCCATACACAATGTGCTGCAATAATCCTTGAATTAAGAAAACCGATGTCCTCAAGATACATGACAGGTCTCTTTCCATATTTGGATAATACCTCATTTACCTCCCATTCGGTTTCAGAGAGATGGATATGAAGAGGCAAATCATGATTCTCTGCAATAGATTGGGCAGTTTTGAGGGTATCTTTTGAGCATGTATAGATTGCATGTGGGGCAACGCAGGGGATGATGAGTTCATGTCCTTTGTAGGCATCTATCATGACCTTTACATTTTCCATATACTGCTCTTTGGTCTTTGCTGATACCGTTGGAAAGTCAAGAATCCCTACCCCAATGACCGCCCTCATACCCATATTTGTCGTTGCCTTAGCCGCAGACTTACCAAAGAAGTACATATCGCAGTATGTTGTGGTGCCCCCTTTTAGCATCTCCAGACATGCCAACTCTACTGCATCGTAGATAAAGTCCTCTGAAAGCAGTGCGTTTTCTGCAGGCCACATATAATTCTCAAGCCATTCTTTTAATGGGATGTCGTCAGCCAGTCCTCTGAAATATACCATCGCAGCATGGGTATGTGTGTTGATAAACCCAGGTAAAACGGCAGAATCTTCACCTCCTATGATGTTAGAGGATGTGTAGGTCTTTGTGATATTCTCTACTGTGTCAACTGCAACAATCCTTTTGTCTTTAACAGCCACAGCCCCTTTTTGAATGACATCAAGATTTTGATTCATGGTTAAGACATAGTCACCCCTTATGATCAGATCAACCTTTTGGGACATTGAATTATCTCCTGTTGTTTTTTATTAAGGATAGTAATTTTAAAAAACACACACCAAAAAAACAAGAAAATCGTTATAATCTCAAATACGATGAAAAGAACAAAGGGATATCACAGGATTCAGTGATGCCTTTACACTTTACAATTTGAATTTAAATGCAAAAAAGACTTCACTTTCGTTATTATAAGAGCACTTAAAGGATTCTTATAATAATCACCGTATCGAGAGGTATCTTAATGGACATACTGAATAAGATTCTACTCCAGAAGATGAAGAGATTAGAATACGCAAGGTCAGGCTTACCGCTTGCCGAGTTAAAAAAGATGGTCAGAGATAAAGAGCCAACGAGAGACCTTAAGTCCTGTATAAAAAGAAATGAAGGTGAAGGTATTAGGATAATTGCAGAGATTAAGAGGGCTTCTCCATCAAAGGGCATCATAACCACAGATTTCAATCATATACAGATAGCAGAGATTTATCAACAGAGTGGTATTAGTGCTATATCCATTTTGACTGAAGAGGATTTTTTTATGGGGAGTTTAAGATACTTGAGGGATGTTAGAGATGTGGTCAGCAAACCATTATTGCGTAAGGATTTTATAGTAGATGAGTATCAGGTCTATGAATCTCGTGTCTTTGATGCAGATGCCATATTGTTGATAGCATCTCTACTGGATGTCAGTAAATCGGAGGATCTTTTGTCCTTGGCTATGGAGTTAGGCTTATCTGTTTTATACGAGGTGCACGATGAGAGAGATCTGGAAAAGGCCCTGTTGGTCAAGGCACCGATCATAGGTATCAACAATCGCAATCTAAAGACGATGGAGATTGACCTCAATACCTCAGTGAGATTATCTAAGATGATACCTGATGGTATCATAAAGGTATCCGAAAGTGGTTTTGACAATAGAGGAGATATATCAGTAGTGGAAGAGTCGGGTTTTGATGCAATACTCGTTGGGACATCCATAATGAAGTCCACTGATAAGATCACAAAGATAAATCAATTGCTTGGAATATCCTGACAGTAAGGGGGACAGACTTGGGAAGTATCGTTATTTCTAACTCAAATGGTCTTAAAGGTGAGGTAATCATACCACCTGATAAGTCAATATCTCACAGGGCATTGATGTTTGCGGCCATTGCAGAGGGAGAGTCTGTTATAAGAAATCTCCTATATGCTGGCGATGTCTTATCCACCATGAAGGCTATGCGGGCGCTCTCTGTAGAAATCCACGAAGGGAAGGATGAAGTGAAGGTTTCTGGCAGGGGGTTGAGAGGTTTAAGAGAACCTCTCGATGTGATAGATTGCGGAAACTCGGGCACAACCACCCGACTTTTATCTGGCATACTTGCTGGTAACAATATCTACTGCGTCATCACTGGAGACGATTCGCTGAAGAGAAGACCGATGGGCAGGATAATAAAACCGCTAAGAGAAATGGGTGCCCAAATATCTGCAAGGGCTTACGATATGTATCTTCCGATGTGTATCAGGGGTGGAAGTCTCAGAGGCATTCAATACGTCTTGCCTGTGGCATCTGCTCAGGTAAAGTCCTGCCTTATCTTAGCGAGCCTATACGCAGACGGTCCCGGGGTGATTATCGAAAATGTGCAGACGAGAGACCATACTGAGAGGATGCTATCATCTATGGGTGCAAATATAAAGGTTAGTGAAAATAGGATTGAGGTCAGTCCTCCACTGCGCCTTGACCCTGTAGAGATAACCGTCCCCGGTGATTTTTCATCCGCTGCTTTCTTCATTGCTGCCGCACTGATCGTCCCTAAATCAGAGGTTATAATCAGGAATGTCTTAATAAATCCCACAAGGGCAGGATTGCTTGGTGTTCTTAAGGAGATGGGGGCAGATATTGATATAATTAATATTCGGGAGACATCAATGGAGATGGTCTCCGACATTGTCTGTAGATACTCTCCAAACCTAAATGCAGTCAAGATCAAAAATGAGGTGGTTCCATCAATGATTGATGAATTTCCTATACTCTGTGTGATTGCAACAAGGGCTAATGGCACCACAGAGATAAGGGGGGCAGAGGAGTTGAGGGTAAAGGAGTCAGACAGGATAAGCGTAATGGTCAAAGAATTATCAAGGATGGGGGCAGATGTTGTCGAATACCCTGACGGCGTTGACATCAGGGGTAACACCCCCCTTAATGGCAATACGGTGCATAGCCACAATGACCACAGGGTGGCGATGTCTTTGGCAATAGCAGGTCTTATTGCAAGGGGAGTGACAACCATAGAGGATGTTGATTGTGTGTCTATATCCTTTCCAAACTTTTTTGAATTGCTTGATGCGATAAAGGTATAAGGGTTATGGGTTCAAAAAAGGTTATAGCCATAGACGGTCCATCAGGTGCAGGAAAAAGCACAATAGCAAGATTGTTATCAGAAAGAATAGGCTTTTACTATTTAGATACAGGGAGTCTATACAGGGCATTAGGGGTATATCTCAGTGAGTTAGGCATAAACGAAGATGATAGTGATGAGGTTATAAAGACAAGTTTATCCGCTGTAGAGATTCGATACGATGGCTCAAGGGTCATACTAAACAGTATAGACTACGGCGAGAAGATAAGAACCCCGCTGGCAGGACACCTCGCATCGGTGTTTTCTGCCCGACAGGTCATTAGGGATTATCTTCTTGATTATCAGAGGGAGTTTGGGAGTAATTACAATGTGGTAGCAGAAGGCAGGGATATGACCACCGTTGTTTTTCCTGATGCATGGAGAAAATTCTATATTGATGCGTCTCAAGAGATAAGGGCTATGAGGAGATTTAGGCAGATGTTAGACATGGGCAAGCCAATCACCTATGAGGAATCACTCAAAGATGTCATCTTAAGGGATGAGAGAGACAAAAATAGAAAGATTGCCCCACTTAGAATTGCAGATAATGCCATATATATAGACACTACACATCTGACTATTGATAATGTTATTGATAGGCTGATTTATCACTGTGCTGAGAGGGAAGACCTGTGATACCAGATTACACCCAATGGTTGTGGGCATTTGTGGGTGCAGTGATTGGGATTTTGTCTGTGGGTGTGCTCATCTTCATTATTTTGGTCATAAAAGAAATAAGGGTCAAAAAACTAAAACATAGAAGATTGTTAATAAGGCTTGATACGGCAAGGTCTATGTTAAAAGAGGATATGCCTTTTGATGCATTAAAGATATATCAAGAGATCGATAAATTGGTAGATCCCATAGATGATCAGGATTTATATATAGAGATTAAAAAGGGTGAAGGGGAGTGTTATCTAAGCCTCTATAACAAGACTGGGAAGACAGATTTTCTTGAGAATGCCATCTCGTCTTTTGAGAAGGTCATTAATCTTGATGATACACAGGAGGTGGTACCTGATCTTGCCGATGTTCGATTAACCCTCGGAACGCTTTATATAAAAAAATCGGACCAAAGAGACAAGGAAAAGAATCTAAAAAAGGCTATCCATCATCTTGATACAAGTCTTAAGACATTTGCAATACAGGGCGTAGAACCCCAAAGATTGGCTTATATAAATAGTCTTTTGGGTAAGGCGTACTATGATACTATTCTTGATGGCGATGTAGATGGTATTAAAAAGGCTATTGATTACAACGAAGATGCTTTATTGTTTTATACCTACGAAAACTACCCTATTCATTACGCAGAGATATCCGCTATGCTTGGCGATCTCTACAATGCATTATCTGATAAGGAAAATAAGATGGAGAATCTCGCAAGAGCCATGGGCTACTATAAGCAATCTCTGGCGGTGTATTCTTCGGACGATTTTTTGAAGGAGTTTGGGGAGATTCAATTAAAGCTCGCAGAAGGTTATATAAAGATATCAAAGATTGAGGACAAGAATAGACATCTGATGAATGCCATCGTCTCTTATCAAGACGCATTAAGATACTATACTATGGATAAAGATCCGAAGACCTATGCGGATATCCATAAGAAACTTGCAGATATCTATGAATCCTTTGCAAGCAATAGCAAAGAGAGGGAAGAAATATTAGAGAACCTTACGAGGGCAAGAGATGCCCTGAAAAATGCGATTTTTATTCTTGAAAAGGAAAGACTGTTGGAAGATCTGGCAGATCAGATGAGTAGATTTGCAGATATTGTGCTCAAGGAATATGAGCATATAAAATCAGACAAACTACTCAAGGAGGCCCTTGATTATTATAAGAAAGCAGCTGATATAAGGACTAAGGATAAGTATCCATTTGAGTACGCGGTTATAAAAAAGAAGATAGGTGATGTATATAAAATTATCGCTCGTGTTACAAACTGGAGTGAGAATATGGTAAATGCGAGGCAGTCTTATGTAGATTCCTTAAAGGTCTTCACTATTGATAAGTATCCATTCTGGTATAAAGAGGTCAAGACTGCGATGGATGAGATAGACAGGCTTGCATTTTGACATCCTGAATTTGTCCTTTATGTTGGAATTTTTGTATCTTAAATAACATGCAAAATAGATTGGTATTTCTTCTGATAATAATCATATCCTTGAGCCATACACCTTATGAGATCTATGCGCAGCAAAATGGCAAGGTGACCGTGAGGGCTGCAAAACACCCCTCTTATCTAAGGGTGGTTTTCACAGGTAGTGAGGATATAATAAAGAATTCCTCAGTTATACTACAAAACAACAATACCATTAAGGTAAACCTCAAGGTGTTATCAGAGATAGAGGTTCAGCCTTATGGAACCCTTAAGAATAACACAACGATAGAGATCTTAAAGGGCCTGAAGATATCCAATAAGGACAACTTTTTCTTCCTTATATACGAAGGGATAGAAGACATAGAGGTCTCAAAACTGACATCACCTCATAGGCTTGTTGTAGATATAT
>JBDNDH010000004.1:0-15034 GCA_046719235.1 Thermodesulfovibrionales bacterium | reverse complement strand
AGGCATACTAAACCTTGCTGATGATGAGTTTGAGGCAAATGCCTCTATCCTATTTGACAGCACCTGTGAACTGCAAGCCCCAGTTGATATTCTCTGGTCTGTGGCTATGATGGTGCTGATACTTTTACAATGAGGAGACCTTTATGAACTTTAAATAACTATGGGGTCAGGTCTTGTAATAGCACTTTTCATCTCCTTTTCTCCATTCTCTTCATGTTATATTGCAAGACCTGACCCCATGTCTGGGGTTTTGGTGATAAAGTCAGGTGGATTGGAAAGAGGGCTAAATGAATAGAAAAACACCTTGTTGCTGTCAACATCCAAGGGGTATTTTCTCCTTGTTCTTTCTATCACGGACTATCTTTTGGAAATCTTGCTTCTCAACCACGCACCCAGCACAAAACCGATGGCTATAGCAAATATACTAATTAGTGCGACATTTAAAAACTCCATTTTAATCTCCTGTCATTTGTCTGCCTCAATCGTCCTCTGTATGCTTGATATTGTAAAGTCTTAATTTTTTGTTTAATGTATTACGGTTTATACCCAGTACCTTTGATGCCTGTGTCTGATTGCCTTCAGTTTTTTTGATGACCACACTAAATAGTGCCTTCTCTACCTCTTTGATTACGGTTTCATAGAGGTTTGAGTTGTTTATCCTTGCCATCTTTGTTATATAGTTTTCTAATCTACTCTCAAGGAAGTCTTTTATAGAGATACATTTGGAGTCCTCATAGAAGAGGTCTCTTTTCTCAATAAGGCTACTCTTTGATAGTATTGATGCCCTTTTAACCAGATTTTCTAACTCCCTCACATTGCCAGGCCAGTCGTATTCTAACATTGCCCTTATCGCAGACCTTGAAAAATCCTTTGGTGGGAGGTCAAATATCTTTATTGATTGTGACAGGAAATGTCTTGCAAGTAATAGTATATCGTCCCGTCTGTCCCTAAGGGGCGGTATTGTAATCTCGATGACATTGAAACGGTAAAATAGGTCTTCTCTAAATGTCCCATTCTTTACGCATGATTTTAAATCCCTGTTTGTTGCCCCTATTATACGAACATCACCTTTGATAGTCTTATCGCTTCCTATTGGGCTAAACTCGTTTTCCTGTAAAAATCTGAGTATCTTTGCCTGTAGGTTGATATCAAGCTCTGAGAGTTCATCAAGAAAGAGTGTGCCACCAGCAGCAGATTGTATCTTTCCTATCCTCTTTTCTAATGCGCCAGTAAAGGCGCCCTTTTCAAAGCCAAAGAGTTCTGCCTCAAGGAGGTCTTTTGGTATAGACGCACAGTTTATTGCAATAAAAGGATTAAACCTCCTCAGACTATTGTTGTGTATTGCCCTTGCTACGAGTTCTTTCCCTGTGCCACTTTCTCCTGTTATTAAAACAATCACATCTTTAGCTGCTACTTTGCCTATTTCCTTAAATAGCTTTAGCATAGCCTTTGATTTGCCTATGATATGGACGGGGAATTTGTCTTCAATCTGGTGTCTAAGCGTTGACAACTCCTTTCGTATGGATATGTCTGTAAAAGCCCTTTTGATTACAATGATAAGTTCTTCTATATCAAAGGGTTTTTCAAGATAGTCATAGGCCCCTTCCTTCATTGCATTGATGGCACTCTCCATCCTACCGTGTGCGGTGATTATTATGACCAGGGTTTCAGGGCTTTTCTCCTTAATCTCTCTCAGAAGTTCAATACCATTACCATCTGGTAGCACCATATCAAGTAGGACGAGATTATAATCTCCCAGTGCCTTTTTGCCATTCTCAATCGTGTTTTCTGCCCTCACATCGTAGCCTAAGGGCTCTAATGCCTTCTTTACTACCCACACAACACCATCATCGTCATCTATCAGTAGTATCTTGTTTTCATTCATCCCTTGTTACCATCCTCAACGGTAGATATATGTTGAATTGCGTCCATTCTGACTCCCTGCTTTTTACCTTGATAAGCCCACCATGATCACGGATTATCTTTTTAGACAGTGCAAGCCCCAATCCGCTCCCCTCTTTTTTGTCTGTGTAGAAAGGTAAGAATATATTTTTTATCTTATCATGGTCAATACCCATCCCATTATCCTTAATTCCTACCACGAGCCATCTTTGTCTTTTGGCGTCTTTCGGATTTTGTTTGTTGTCTATGCTGTAAACCATTACATACTCATTTGATACCCTTGTAGTTATGATTATCTCTGCCCCCCTTTTTTTAAAGTTTAAAGCCTCTATGGCATTTTTTAGGATATTGATAAAGACCTGAAGGAGTTTTGATTCATCTCCTGATATGTTTGGTAAACTTGGGTCATAAGATTTTATCAGCCTGATATTTTTGGAGGCGATTTCTGAATGTAGTACCTTTGTTGAATGCTCCAATACCTCATGTATGTTGATCTCATTCATTATAGGTTTTCGTGATATTGATAGATAGTTTTGTAAGACCTTATTTAACCTGTCGGTTTCCTTCTGGATCATCGTTAGACACTCGTTGTGTTGCAATTTGTTGTCCTTTAGCATTATCTGGCAGGCACCTTTAATACCGCTCAAGGGGTTTTTGATCTCATGGGCTATAGATCCTAACAGATAGAGTAGTGCATCAAAGTGGTAGTCTTGGGCGTCTGCAAATGTGGTGCTTTCCCTTATGTTTACAATCACCCCTTTTATCTCCCTTACCTTATAAGTGTATTCCTTTCTATCTGATTCGTCCAATAGTAAGGTAGTGTGGATATCTAATTCAGAATCGTCGATGGCGGTCTTCATCCTGAAAGAACGTTGTTCTGAAAGGGTCTTTTGTATCATCTGGGTGATATCAGGCATGTCATAAAAGATTGTTGAAAACTTCCTGTCTTTGAGTTCCCTAAAGCTCCTTCCAAGTTTCTCCTCACCAGATTTATTGGTGAATATAAGCCTGCCTTTTAGGTCAAATATTAATATTACATCTTGAATGTTGTTTAAAACAGACTCATAGAAGGACATGTTGGTTTATCCAGTGTAAAGGTTGTGAAGGGTTATAAAATGATAAACAGATTCGGTGACAAGGTATCTTATACTCTTGCCTGAGGTGATAAGTCTTCTTATCTTTGTTGATGAAATATCTAAATGTGATATATCCACTAACATTGCTGTTTTGCCTGTCGTAAGTCTTAATGTGAATGTTTCATCCTCTTGTAAAGATTCTTTGTAACAATCAGTGTCAACAATGTAGCGGCTCTCATAGAGTTTTTTTAGCGGTATCCCGGGCCTTGTCATGATTATAAAGTCTATCATAGACATTAGCTTATCAGGTTCATGCCAAAAGGGTATCTCAAGGAAGGCATCTGTCCCTAACATAAAAAAAAGATGGGCATTGTAGGTTTCTAACAATCTCTGTATCGTCAGTACTGAAAATGACCTCTCTTCTGTGTCGTTTAATTCTATGTTGCTAATCTCAAAGGCATCATGACCATTTAAGGCAAGTCGCACCATCTCAAATCTCATGCTGGCTGGGAGTATGCCTTGTGTCTTAAGAGGGGGATTTCCTGAGGGGATAAAGATTACCTTGTTGAGATTGGCTTTTTGCCTTACCTCCTCTGCCGCCCTCAGGTGGCCAATGTGAATAGGATTGAATGTGCCTCCAAAGATACCAATTCTCATCATAAGAACCTTGTAGTGGACTGGTTATCTGTCATTTAGATTTTATCAAAAAACTTTTATTGCCTATCCGTTGCTGGGTTTATACCCTTAATTGACCATTGCCAAGGACTATGAACTTTGTAGATGTTAGCTCCTCAAGCCCCATGGGACCTCTTGCATGAATCTTATCGGTAGATATGCCAATTTCGGCACCCAAACCAAACTGATATCCATCGTTTAAACGAGTAGAGGCGTTTACAAAGACGGCAGAGGAGTCAACCTCTCTGAGGAATCTCATTGCCTTATCGTAGTTTTTTGTTACGATTGCATCTGAATGTGCAGATCCGTATTGAGATATGTGTTGTATTGCATCGTCTATACCACTTACAATCTTGATATTTAGTATCAGGTCAAGATATTCCTTGTAGTAATCCTCTTCTGATACTGCATCAATATCTTTAATTATCTGCCTTGTCTTGTCACAACCCTTTATTGTTACACCAGCAGACTTTAGACGACCTGATAGGTGTGGAAGGAAATCGCTCGCTACCTCTTGATGAACGAGCAGTGTCTCCATTGCATTACAGGTTGCAGGTCTTTGGACCTTGGCATTGAAGCAAATGTCTTCTGCCATCTTGATATCAGCCTCATTATCCACATATACATGACAGACCCCTTTGTAGTGTTTTAATACAGGTATCCTCGAGTTTTCTACAACCGTTCTTATTAATCCTTCACCGCCTCTGGGTATAATCAAATCAATAAGACAATCAAGCTTGAGCATCTCATTTATTGCCTCTCTATCGGTGATATCAAGATATGTGACAGCCCCATGATACACACCATATTCATTTATTGTATCAGACATTATCTGTGCCAAAAATCTGTTTGAATTAAAAGCCTCAGAGCCACCCCTCAATATAACTGCGTTTCCAGCCTTAAGGCACAGACTTGCTGCCTCAACCGTTACATTTGGTCTTGATTCATAAATAATCGCAATTACCCCTATCGGGACACGCATCCTTCCAACCATCATACCATTAGGTCGTCTCCACATCTTTAATATCTCGCCAACAGGATCTGGAAGTTGGGCAACCTCTTTTAATCCTACGGACATGTCTTCAATCCTTTGAGGTGTGAGTCTTAATCTGTCAATTAGTGCCTTGCTGAGTCCTTTTTGGTCTGCTAATCTTATATCCTTGACGTTTTCAGACAATATCTCCTCGGTTTTTTCAATCAATCTCTCTGAGATCTTTAAGAGTATCTCGTTTTTGACCTCTGTAGATACCCTTGCTATCTCCCGTGCCCCAGTCTTTGCAAGTAACGCCTTGTTAAAAACATAATCCTGCAGATTGGTCATTTTATCCTTGCCCCCTTAATTCTCAAGATTTAAGTGTTGATTATAACATAAGAGTTTTATTGCCAGAATAATTAAGTCTGCTTACCATTGAAAAACAATTAGAAAAAGCCATGATGAAGTATTCTATCCACAAAAAAAGAAACTCCGATAGGTGATTATAATCCTAAATAGACAACGGACGAGAGAAAACTTCAGACCTTTTACTGTTCTACTAAAAGCCTCTCGATATCTATATCTTGGTCTTCTTTAAGCAATCTTTTTGCACCGATATACCTTTTTACATAATAAGGTGTATCCATGCTATCGATAGTCACCCTTTTGTTTAGGGTTGAGGCGTGGATGAAAAGGTTGTTACCAAGATATATTCCTACATGTGATGGAAAAGACGCATAGGTTCTAAAAAAGACCAGATCACCTTTTGAGAGATCTTCCTTGTCTATTTTTTCACCCTTGGTAAACTGTTCTCTTGCACTTCTGGGAAGGTTGATCCCTACCGCATTATAGACCTTTTGGACAAAGGCAGAGCAATCCACACCAAATGCTCCAGTCCCTCCAAATGTGTATGGTAGATGTAGTAGTTTCTTTGCAAAAAGGATAACCCTCTCTCTTATGTCAAGGTCACTGATATCTTCTGATTTTGATATCTCTTGTAGTTCTTTTATCTTTATCTGTGAGATGGCAGGATTTTTCTTGCTGGTATAATTTGTTTTTATGGCTGAAATAGGGTCATCGCTCTCAACGTTGTCTTCTTCTTTGGCAACGAGAGAGAGTTTTTGCCCAATCCTCAGGGAATTTGATTCAAGTCCGTTAATCCTTTTGAGTTCATTCACAGTAAGTCTGTATTGCTTGGCAATCCGCCAGATGTTATCGCCCTTTTTTACCACATGGTATCTTTCGAGTGATCTGTTAGATGAGGTCTTTTTGGCAATATTTTGTTGCTCTTTTTTGCCTTCAGGTCTTTTTGGAATTATCAAGTCTTGTCCTACCTTTAAATCTATGGAATCCATGTTATTTGCACTCATGATATCTTCTACGGATGTCCCAAACTGTCTTGATATGCTGTAAAGGTTGTCTCCTTTCTTTACTTGATAGGTTGTCTCTCCATGAGAGGTTGAGGCAATGAAGATTAGTGTGAGGATTAAAAAAATAATCCTTGTTTCTCTCATATGCTTCCCTCCTTGTGTTTTTTATTCAAGCCGCTTCTTCTTGTAATATATCTTTTAATGGTGGTAAGTCTTGCAAACTTTTCAAACCAAAGTATCTCAGGAAATCATCGGTGGTCCCATACAAAAAGGGTCTTCCAGGAACTTCCTTTTTGCCCACAATCCTTACCATTCTTCTCTCAATAAGACTTTTTACGGTCCCTTCAGAATTTACACCCCTTATTTGATCAATCTCTATCCTTGTGAGCGGTTGATTGTATGCTATTATTGCAAGTGTTTCAAGTGCTGATTGTGACATCCTTGAAGACTGGATATCCTTTCTTGCCTTTTTGATCCATGGTGCAAACTCTTGATTTGTTGCAAACTGATACCCCCCACATATCTCTACTATATTGATTCCTCTTGTGGAATACTCTGATTTTAGTTCGTTAATTATGGACACTATGGCATTCTCGTTTATGTCTGTGATGGACATCAGTTGTTTAACGGTTATTGGCTGATAGGATGTGAAGATTAAAGACTCTATGAGGTTCTTATGTTGATAAAAATCCATAGCGATGGCAATTATAACAGAAAAAGACCTTGCAATTCAATAGGTAGGTTAATTATGATAAAAAAACTCACTTATAGCAAAATAAACACTTATGTCAAGTCCATACCTATTACTCTTTGTCCTTCTCCTAATACTATTAGGGGCTGTGTCGGTATTATTTTTAATCATCTTCCGATACTTTAGACAATACAAGGACAGGGATCGTGATATTAACTCAATACACAAAGATGCCCCACTGTATATCGATACCTTTGCCAAAGAGATAAGGTCGCTGAGAGAACAACTTTCAATCAAGGAGAAGTTTGCTGTCATTGGTGAGATCTCTGCTGGTATAACACATGAGTTAAGAAATCCGCTTGCAGTGATCGCAGGCAATACCAAACTCCTTATGAGACACCTTAAAGACCCAGAGGATATCAAACTCGCAGAAGGTATATTAAGGGAGGTGGATGAGATAAACAAGGTTACCCTTGACCTTCTGAAGTTTACAAAGGACATATCAATCAGAAAGACGGACATTGATCTTACAGAAATCATACGGAGTATTGTGGAATCATCGCCTTATAGAGAAAAAATAACCTATAAGCCGACAACACAGGTCTTATTGAAGGGAGATGCCCAATTGCTCAAACAGGCAATTAGAAACATTATAAACAATGGATGTGAGGCAGGGACTGAGATAGAAGTGAGTATTGATAAGGAGATGATTGACGGAAGTGAATATGTGGTAATAAGCGTTAAAGACAATGGTCAAGGGTTAAAACCGGAAGAGATAGAAAAGGCATTTATGCCATTTTACAGTTCAAAACAGAAGGGCTTTGGTATAGGTTTGCCCTTTGCTCAAAAGGTTGTCTATGAACATGGTGGGAGTATAAAGGTGGAGAGTGTTGAGGGTGTTGGTTCAACCTTTGCTATCTCTATACCCATTAATTAGGCAATGTCAAAAAAGGTTCTTGTAGTAGAAGATAAGGAATCCCTTTCTGATATGTTAAAAAAGACCTTCCAGTCGGAAGGATATGATGTCATCACATCATCTCAAGTTGCTGATGCAATGAGGATTATTCAGTTACACAAAGACATCAGCCTTATACTCACAGACCTAAGACTTCCTGATGGGGATGGTATCTCGATCCTCAGGGCTTCAAAGGAGACGATTCCACATGTGCCTGTCGTAATGATGACTGCCTATGGAACTATTGACATTGCGGTTAAGGCGGTTAAAGAAGGTGCATATGATTTTATTACAAAGCCATTTGATATTGAACAACTAATTGGGCTTGTTAATCAGGCTATTGGGGAATCTCGGAGACAATCTTTCATAGCAAAGACACCAGAAGAACAAGAGTTTCATGAGATAATAGGCGTAAGCCAAAAATGGAAGGATGTTCTTAAGAAGGCAGAAAAGGTATCCACACTTAAGACAACCGTCCTGATACTTGGTGAGAGCGGGACTGGTAAAGAGGTGATAGCTCATTATATACACAGGATTGGAAATAGGGCAGAATATCCTTTTGTTGCCGTCAATTGTTCAGCCATCCCGAGAGAACTTGTTGAGAGTGAGCTGTTTGGGCACGAAAAGGGTGCCTTTACTGGTGCCGCGGAGATGAAGAAGGGTAGATTTGAGATGGCTCATAAAGGGACGATATTCCTTGATGAAATTGGAGAGATGGGAAATGATACACAGGCTAAACTATTAAGGGTGATTCAGGACAATACATTTTTAAGGGTAGGAGGCAATAGGCATATAACCGTTGATGTAAGGTTGATTTCAGCAAGCAACAAGGACCTAAAAAAGGAGGTAGAAAAAGGCAACTTTAGGTCAGACCTCTTCTATAGGCTAAATGTTTTCCCAATCTTTATACCACCCCTTAGGGAGCGCAGAGATGACATCAAACCCCTTGTTGATTATTATCTTAAATACTTTGCAGGTCAGATAGGCAAGGAAAGGCTCAAGATAAGCGAAATAGCATTAAACCACCTGATATCTTTGCCATGGTATGGCAATGTTAGGGAACTCAAAAATGCTATTGAGAGGGCTGTCATACTATGTGATAAAGATACTATCGGTCCTGAATACTTTGAACCCACACAAGGCGGTTCCACTGACCTGATCTCTCTTCAAAAGGTTGCACAGAATGCACAGAGATCAGCAGAGATAGACAGGATAAAAGAGGTGCTTAATCAAACAAATTGGAATAAGACCAAGGCTGCCGAACAGCTCAAGATAAGTTATAAGACTCTGCTTAACAAGATTAAGGAATACAACATTGAGCACACCATATAAATCTGTTGAATCGTTTATTTACAAAACAAATTTCATAAAATTGCCTTACAAAAAAAGCATTAGTATCCTAATTTACAAAGGCTGATAGCCAAACCTGCCAGAGTTGTAGAGGTTGGAAGGATTTTAGGGGGGAATATCAATAACGTTAATCACAGGCTTCCTTACTAAACTAAACAAAGGCTATCCGAGATGTGTAATAATCAGATAGTATTTCGTCTTTAACCTTTTTATCTCTATAACTTGTATCTAATTCATATCCCTTGTATCTTTGTCCATTCTGAACCGTGATCTTATAACGAACAAGTTGACCTAAACAGTTAATATTAATAATGTTAAAAAAACTCTCATGAAATGTAGCGATAATTTTAGACCAGAATCTCAGTTATAAAAATGACATGTGACTAAAACGCAGTGTCTTCCTTAAAAATGTAGGCTGTTTTTGATGGAGCAGGGCTAAACAGAATGGATTTATCTGTAAAAAGCCTTATGTATTTTAGGGATGGATTTTGTGAATTTTTTACATCAGTGAATTTGCCTATAATTATGTTTTATAAACTGATAATTTTTTTTGTATTGACTGTAATCTGATTATTTGTATGATTATAATTGAACACTAAAAAAGGAGGTTTTTTTATGAAAAAAAGTTTATTACAACTGTCACTGAGCGTTTTTGTTTTTTTGATATCTGTAGGTGTTGCCTTTGCACAACCCAAAGGCGCCAAGGCACTCTTTGATAGTGGTGAAGGGACAAAGGTAGGGATAGCAACAGGAAGACAAGCTCCAACACAAGATCAACAGGCATCACAAGGCAAACCAGAAAAATATGTGGGATTGAAGTATGATATCTTACTCCAAAGACAAGACGGTTCTCTTCAGAAGGTCTCAAAGGCGAGGGTATTTAACACAGGTGACAGGATAAGGATACAGGTTCGGACAAACCAATCAGGATATCTTACGATTAGAAACATTGGTACATCTGGTAACACAAACATACTCTTTAACGAATATGTAGAGGCAAAACAGTTAGTAGAAATTCCAAAAACAGGTGCCATAAGGTTTGTAGGGGCACCAGGAACAGAACTGTTGGAGATTATGCTCTCATCAGAACAGATAATTCAAGGTGATTCAACAAGGGTTGTAGCTGGTGGTAATACTCAATCACCTCCTTCAACGACTACAAGCGCACCACCACAATACGGTTCCACATCCAACTTGCCACCACCTCCACCAGCCTCCGGTCCCTCATCAGACCTACCACCTCCACCCCCACCAGCAGGTTCATCTGATATTGCAAACTTACCTCCAATACCTCAACAGCCACTGGCATACAATGTTGAAGGGACAAAGGCTGTAAGACCTCGTGGGGCAAAAGACCTTGTGTTAGTGGATGATATGGATAGCAAGGTGACCGTTGTTGATAGAAGAACTTGGAAACCATCACAAGTAGGGGCAAAAGACCTTGTAATTGAATCATCAGGTGGCTCAAACTATGGGGTTGTCCCAGTGTCAATATTACAAGGTGGGGGGATTTTAGTCACAGAGATAAAGTTAAAACATAGATAGTTTAAAAACAGGAGTATATAATGACGGGCAATAACATATTGAAAACAGTATCAATAGTGGTTTTAATAGCCTTTATTATTACATCATGTGCCCCTCTACCACCGCCGGGCACTGCACTAACTGATGAACAGAGGAGAGAAGCTCAACAGAGTTGCATATCAAGATATACTGCCGTAGGTGCATTAGGTGGTGCGTTGGTAGGAGCCGTTTTAGGTGGCAGAGGAGGTAGGGGTGTGGGAGCTGTTGTGGGTGCAGTGGCGGGCGGTGCATTGGCATTTACCCTTGCCTATGGACACTGCATGTCTCTCTTTTCTGATTTGAAAAGTTACCCTGTGGCTGGTGCACAGGAGACTGCCCAGAGGATTGGATATAAGCCTTCCCAGGGTAATGTTATGAAGATAGAAGAGTTTTATCTTAATCCAGAAGGCATTTCACCTGGCGGGAAATTAGAGATGGGTGGCTCATACTATGTAATGGCACCAGAGGGGACGAAGGAGATAAAGGTTGTAGAGACTCGGACTCTGGAATTTTACGATGCATCGAGCAACGAATGGAAAATGTTGGGTGATAAGCCCCTTGCAAATGAGGTGACAGCTGAATTAGGCACAAGACGGGCTGACGGATTTATAGAGTTGCCAGATAAGGTTGCTGAGGGCAATTACAGAATTACGTTTAAGATATCTGGAGGGGGAATAGAAGATTCCCAAACCAGAACCCTTACGGTCAAAAAAGGCTTAGCCATGGGACCTACCCAACAGCGGCCATCTCAAATACAAGTAGCATCACTGCCTGGAGGTAAGGCAATAGAACCTGCCCAAAAGAGACAGGTAGCAGTAATCAAGCCGATTACATTGGCTATAAGGAACGAACCTTCTGTTAAATCAGAGCAAGTTGCGACTGCAAAACAGTTTGATATGTTTGATGTTGTTGAGACTAAAAAATCAGGTGGTGAGTTTTGGCACAAATTAGACCTTAAAAACGGTCGATACGGATGGGTTCAAGACAAGAATGTAAATATCAAGGAGCATTAAATGAGGTATATGGGTAGTCTATTCACTGCATTTGTTTTGGTTTTAGCATTGATCTCCGTAACAGACTCTCAACAGAGCCCTGTAACGGAGACTCACATTGCACATATAAATAACCTCTTTAAGCAGAACAATATTGCTAAGGCATTTGTGACCTATGACAAGTATGGCAGACTGCAACTCAAGGGGGAATACAAAGATGAAAAAGAGGTAGATATAGCCTTTTCACTTGCCCAGAGCGTTGTGGGGATAAGGTGGGTATCGCCCGTAACCCCTGAAAATATCAAGGTAAAGGAATGGGAAAAACAGCTTTCCAAGTTGTTTGAATTTTCTACAGTCATCCAACCCCCTACGAGGCCAGATACAACAGAAAGGCCTGGACCAATCAAAAATAGATATGCCATCATTGTAGGGATAGGAAAATTTAAGTATCCCATAAACCCCCTTCAATATGCGGCAACAGATGCCCAAAACTTCTATAACTTCCTTGTAGATCCCAGAAAAGGTGGTTTCCCGCGTCAAAATGTCATACTTCTATTGAATGAATCTGCAACGAGGGACAGGGTCTTAGATGCATTCAATAAGATCAGATCGTTAGCAGAGAGGGACGATCTGGTGGTTGTGTATTTTAGCAGTCATGGTGCACCACCAGACAAGGGCTATGCCACAAACATAGTTACTTACGATACAAACCCAACGCCACCACCTAATATTTGGTGGACATCCATTAACGAAAAGATGCTTAAGGAGTTTGTAGATGGTTTAAGGGCATTAAGGCTTGTGATGATATTGGATACATGTTATAGTAACGGCGCCTATAAGGATATTCAAGGCTTTCTACCTGCTGGTGGCAAGTCTTTGGGTGTAACTGGTAAGACAGAGGGTTATGGTATATCAAAAGACTATGGTAAAAGGCTTTTAGGTGCAAAAGACCTTGTCATAGTAGATGAACAGCCAAAGACACAGGGAGGGCAAAAATCACATGGATTCGTCATGGATGACGGATGGGGAAAGGTCTTGATAAGCGCAAGCTCTGAAAATGAACAATCCTGGGAGTCTGATCAACTAAAACAGAGTGTTTTTACATACTACTTCATTGATGGACTGAACAAAAACAATGGATCTGTGAAATCAGCATTCTCATATGCAAAACCCCTTGTAAATCAGAGGGTTCAAAAAGAAAAGGCACATTATGACAGTGAGTCAAGGTCATTTGTCATACCTACACAGACACCACAGGTGATAGTTACCAATCAAGAGTGGGATATGAAGTTAGGACAATATAGAAGAAACTAAAAGGAGGATCAGAAGAGATGTCATCAAGACTGTTAGTGTTTGCAATGCTTTTTGCCTTTGTTTTTTATGGGTGCGATAAACTTCAACAAAAAGAAGAACCCAAAAAAACTACAGAACAACAACCTGTTGCTCAACAACCACCGCCCCCACAACAACCTGCTGTACCGCCAGCTGAACCATCTAAACCTGGTAAGGCAGAACCTCCTACAGAAGCCAAACTAAACCTTCAACAGGGCATGAACTACATGAGGGCTAAGGACTGGGACAATGCAATAAGGGAATTTACCTTAGCTATCCAAAAGTATCCTCAATACGATACTGCTTATGCAAATAGGGCAGTTGCATACATGCAGCAGAAAAAGTTTAATAAGGCAATGGATGACCTTAAGGAGGCAGAAAAGATAAATCCTAACAACCCAAATACACATTACAACTTTACCTGCTGGTATTCACTACAAAACCAACTCGACAGATCGCTCGACTCACTTGACAAGACGCTACAGCTTGGTTTTAATGATTATGACATGCTTAGAAACGATCCTGATTTAAACAATGTCCGTAAACACCCTGAATTTAGAAAGATACTTGAGAAGCACAAGGTGTTTATAAAATAGTTCGTAGATCTTTTGATACCTTTCTTACTAAGCCCCCTCTGCATAGAAGGAGGGGGCTTAATCTCTTAGGGATATGAAAAAGGTACTTCTCATCCTTTCCATCTTTATCCTTTTCTGTATCATAGTTTACATAAACATAGATGTCATATCTTCAATTGTCTTAAGCCATTTCACAGGCTACCAGATTAGGTTTCAGGACATCACCTTATCAACTGGTGAGATTAAAGGTATAGATATCAAGGATGCGGACATTGATATCTCTATTCAAAGACTGAATGTAAATATGCCCTTTCAATCATTTTTACGAAATAAGATAGATGCTCTTCACGTTGAAGGTCCTAAGATACATCTGATTCACACCTCAACAGGTCAAACTGATCTTTCGTTCTTAAAGAAGATGCCAAAGATAGAGCAGTTGACCATTACAAAGGGCATGTTTGTATTGACATCAAAGGCATCAGACTATGATATCAAGTTGTTCAATCTATACATCGATATTAGAGATTATTCCCCCAAAAGTGGTGGTAAGATAACCTTAACTGCAAGGCTTGAGGGTAAGGTCAAAAAAGATATTGATCTGGCTGGTGATGTAAGGGTTAGCGCATCAATCATAACATCTCAGGGGGACATAGTATTAAAAGGCAACTTTTTTACCGACATCCACAGCATAAAGGGACCAACGGTAAATGTCAGGGGCTTGAATCTTTCAGGTGACCTTTCCTATATCTCATCAAATTTATCAATAAAAAATGCACAGGCATCAACAAATGATATTACAATAATGGCGAAGCAAAGAGAGTTCTTGATAAGACAAACAAGGGCATATCTGGATTTTGACAGCCAAGATACATCTCTAAATCTCTATGATTTGACCTCAAAGATTGATAAAATAGGGGTCTTAAAAGGTGGGATATCTGCATTTTTTAAGGACCAGCATATTGAATTTTCCTCTGCCTTTGTCCTCCAAGATATAGATGTCAAAAAGGGGGTGGAAGTCCTATCTGCGTTGACCTCAAAAGATTTTAGGGATTTTGATATATCAGGTAGGGGAAAGATAAATGCTGACTTGAAAGGTATATATAGTGATGACAGGCTTGATATTAAAAGTGGCAAGGCAGAGATTACATTAAACGATGGTGCTTTTGCCTCAATCGATGGACTAAAGATGGGACAGGATATTAGTGGCAAGATTATCTTTAACTTTGATAATCAAGATGACCTAAAAAAAAACAAAACAGCACAGGTATTGATTATAGGGGAACTGTCAAGAGGTGAATTCTTATGGGATAGATTTTACTACAATCACCAAGATAACCCTATTATAATCACTGGGAATCTCTACAGATCTACTAAAGATGAAAAAGATGATGGCTTTAGCCTTTTAATAAACACCAACCTCTTAAATACAGGCTCTTACGATTTAGCCATACACTTTACACCCCAAAAGGTCTTAAATGCTGTCCTTACAGACCTGAATCTCAAAAAAATCTATAGTCTTTTTGTAAGAGAAAACGTTGCAAGTATACTGCCAAACCTAAAGGACTCAGAGATCTCTGGGG
>JBDNDH010000039.1:0-8129 GCA_046719235.1 Thermodesulfovibrionales bacterium | reverse complement strand
TGGTGAGGCAGGACTTTCTTGAATTTCATTTTCCAGACAGACCTGTGATGCCAGGGGTGATGCTCCTTGAGGCATTGGTCCAACTCGCTGGCTGGTTTACTGCCAAGACAACGAATTTTGAAAAGTGGTTTTTACCACAAGACATAAGGCAATGCAAGTTCTACAGTTTTGCATTGCCAGGTGATCAGATCATCATGAACGTTCAAAGGATAGATAAAGGTAACTTCAAGGGTGTCGGTGAGGTTGGCGGTAAGAAAAAGATTATAGCAGAGTTTAGCGGGATAACCATCGATCTCAATGAAATAGAAGACATAGAGAGACAGAAAAAGGCATTTGAGATACTTACAAGAGGTGAGGTTTGGAGATAAAGCATCCTCTAATCACTGGAATTGGGTTAACAACCCCTCTGGGTATCGGATCAGACAAGAACCTGTCAGCCATAAAAAATGGTATCTCGGGCGTATCCAGATTTAGAGAAAACGACTTTAGGGGTTTGGTTCACTTAGAGAAATATCTAGACATACCATCACACCTTACAGGGCAATTTAAATTTCTAAACCGTGGAGGGATATTAGGGCTTGTATCTGCCATTGAGGCGATGTCTATGGTTGATTACCAAAAGATACCACCAGATGAAAGGGGGCTTTTCCTTGCCACTGGAGACCTAACCAATGTAGGCTGTGAGTTTTTGTATCCAACAACAAAAAACTTTCTCCTATCGAGATTCACCGATATCAACTTTGATAAATTCAACAAGACAGCCTTAAACAAGGTAAATCCTTTTTTCTTGCTTGACAGCATCGCAAATAACCCCTTCAGCTTCATATCCGCATACTTTGAGACTATGGGAGACAACACATCCATAGCATCACTTTCTCCCTGTGGTTCACTGGCACTTGATCTGGCGGTAAGGAGCATCACACAAAAAAGGTCGAGATTATCACTGGTGATTGGCTCTACCTCCTGGACAAACGATATAAGCATATTTGAGATGAGGGGTTTAGGACTCTTGAGCAGATGCAAATCTGGGGAGTCATCCTTTAGACCGTTCGATAAAAAAAGGGATGGATTTATACCGTCAGAGGGTGCATCAGCATTGATATTAGAACATCCCGACAATGCCCTAAAAAATGGCCATAGGATATTTGGTAGGATAATCAATACCCATTCTACCTGTGAGATGACAGAAAAAAAAGGCATCTCTGTATCCCCCAATATGACATACAGGGCAATGAAGGACTGTATTGAGGGGGCAGGATTAAGCCTCAAAGACATCGCATTTATCTGTGCACATGGTAGTGGTTCCAAAAAGGGTGACTCATCAGAGATGACATCCCTCCTGATGTTATTTCATGATTACAACCATGTCGTGCCTGTATGCGGGCTCAAGCCCTACACTGGGCATATGGGGGCGGCAAGTGACATATTTGATATTGCCATAGGTATCTACAGCCTAAGGCAAGGCTTTATCCCAAAAACACCCAATTTCAATCATTCCGAAGAGAGATTTTCTGCAATACCTTTTACGACCTCCAACATCGAGACCAGCAAGGATATCTTCATGACCATTAGTAACGGTTTAGGGGGACAATCCGTCTCATCGATAATACAGGTTGTAAGAGACTAAAGACTCACAGATTGAAAAAGATACGGCATATCATAGAGTTTGTCCTTGTCTATACGGTATTTATCTCAATACGGCTGTTGCCAATGCCATTGGTGAGGTATTCAAGCAAGATATTGGGGATGTCTATCTTTTACCTCTCAAAAAGGCGTAGAAACATTGCCCTAAACAATATAAAAGAGGCATTTAAAGGTACTGAAAAGGAGTCTATCGCAAAGGATATTGCCATCAAGAGCTGCCAGTCACTTGTGCTCACGTTTATGGAGGCGATAAAGAATCAGGATATCCTTAAAAACCCTCAAAAGATATTAGAGGTTGCATCGAAAAATGAGACGATTCTTGAGGTTTTTAAAAAGGCAAAAACCTTACATGATGAATACAATGGTTGCATCTTCGTGACCCCTCACCTCGGCAATTGGGAGCTTTTACCCCATGTTAGCCATGCAGTAGGGATACCTCTAATAATCGTGGCTCGTCCGCTTGACAATCCTTACTTAGAGAGACTTTTGTTTAGAAATAGGACATCTACCGGACAGGTATTCATCCCAAAGAGGAATGCCCTATATAAACTTCAACAATCCCTCAAAAAGGGCTTTTCTATCGGCTTACTCCCCGACCAAAGCACAAAAAAAGGTCTCAATGTAACCTTCTTTGGTAGAAATGCCACAGCAACACCAGTCCCAGCACTACTGTCTATATCGTATAAGAGACCTGTTGTGGTAGTCTGTTGTTGCAGAGATGAGACAGACGGTGGATTTAAAGGTTTCATCAGTGAGCCGATTCATCCCAATATAAACAACGATGAGAGAGAAGAACTTCAAAGACTCACACAGCTCATGACAACAGAGATGGAGCGGTTTATAGGACTCTATCCAAACCAATACCTATGGATGCACAATAGATGGAAAAAGTATGATTAGATGCAGGGATCTTGGAGAATCCCTGCATTCTGTTATTGTGTAGGCTTATATTTATGAACGAGTTGCTGAGGCCTTGTAAGTATTACTGGTATCTGGAAGTTAAACCTCTCTAAGAGATAAGCCAATAAAGACATGCCAAGCCCTAAGAATGTATAGTATCCAGGTGCCATCAAGAATAGACCTCCAACAAAATAGATAATCCTCTCAAGCCATGTTAAAGGCTTTGTAAAGTAACCCATCAACCCAGCCTCAATGGTAAACATGGCAACAAATGCCCCTATAAAGTGAAAGAGTATATCGTCATACGAGCCTTTCATCAAAAAAGATGGAACAAACACGAAGAAAAATGGCATTATATAGCCACCAATTCCAAGTCTCATAGAATCCCATGCTGCCCTGAGCCAGTTACCCCCAGATATCGCTACTGCTGTAAAAACTGCTATACAGACAGGGGGTGTAAGTCCAGATTTTATAGCAAAATAGAAGATAAACATGTGGCTTGCCAATGGATCTAACCCCATACCCTCCATAGCTGGCACAAGTACTGCCGCTGCAATAACATATGCTGCCGTAGTAGTCATACCCATACCGAGTATTATGGCTGTAAACATGGCTGCAAAAAGGGCTAAATAGATATTATGACCCGAGAGATTGATGATTATCTCTGAGACCTTTACTCCAAACCCTGTAAGGGATATAACAGTAACAGCAACCTGGACACAGCTCATCATAACCATAAGCCATGCAAGGGCAGTCATTATGCCATCAAAATAACCCTTCCATATTGTCTGTATCCTCTGCCATATCTCCTTAACTGAATAGCCACCACCAACAACGAGAAAAGTCACCGCAGAAACAATCAGTGACCATGCAGCACATATCTGAGGAGGATAAAAAGAAAACAACAATGCAGTTAGTGTCCCTATTGGCAGAATAAAGTTTAGAAAGACCCTTGGCCTCAGAACCTCTTTGAGTGAAGGGATAAGCTCTTTGGGTAGTTTGCCCATCCCATACCTTCCTGCCTCTATCCATATACCAGCAGAGATACCTACAAAATATATCACTGCAGGGATAATACCAGCGATCATAATCTTTGTGTATGGTATGTTGAGAAACTCTGCCATTATAAAACAACCAGCACCCATGATAGGGGGCATTATCTGACCACCAGAAGATGCAGATGCCTCAACCCCAGCTGCAAGCTCACGAGGAAAGCCAAGTTTCTTCATTGTTGGGATGGTAAAGGCACCAGTTGTAGCAACATTGGCTACCGATGAACCAGACAACATACCAAAAAATGAACTTGATATAACAGCCACATGACCAGGTCCACCCCTCATCCTACCACCCCATGCCTGTGCAATATCCATGAATACCTTTCCTACACCAGTTGCAAAAAGCACAGGACCAAATATAACAAAAGGTGCAATTATCCTGCTTGTCATGTCTGTGAGAAGACCCCAGATTCCCTCAGTCATGAGGTAAAATTGGTATAAAAGCTCATCAACGGAAAAGCCTGAGTGACCAAATATCCCGGGGATCTTCGGACCTATAACAGCGTAGATAACAAATCCAAATACTACAAGAGGTATAACGATACCTAAAGACCTCCTTGTCCCTTCAAGAAGGCACAACACCAAGATAGCACCTAATATGAGGTGATGTGTCTCATAATAACCCGGGTTTCTAACAATCTCCTCCCAACCGAGCATGATGTAAACACATGGTATTATGCCAAGGACCATAATAAACAGATCCAATACGGACGGCGATTCCTTTGTGCCAAAAACGAGATATTTTAAGATAGATGGATATGAAGGGGGAGGATCTTTCAAAACAGACTTCTTGATGGGATAAGCCATAAAAACAAGCGCAAGACCAAAACTAAGCGAGATGCCGCCTTGCAACAGTGGATGTAATGCAACAGTTAAAGATGTGTAGAGGATAAAGATCCCCCACACACCTGCTATGATCCCTGCTACAATTTTCCAAATTCCCTTTAGAGTGCGCATTGTAAGTTATCTTAATACTCCTTTCATTTCTTTTTTGGAGTAACCTCTACCTGTGTTTTTGTATTACTGTCTTTGTTTCCTATTGCCTCAATCGTGTAGGTACCAGGTTTTGCATTCACAGGAATGCCTGCCTCAACAGAAAAGTTTCCATTTTGATCCGCCTGTATTACATCCACCTTTGTAGTGCCGATACCTATCTTCATATCCTTTTCAAGTATAAATAGCACGTCCACCTCTTCACCAGCCTTGAATCCCTTGCCATTAATCTTGATTGCATCCCCTGGGGCACCTGTTGCTGGGACAATCTCTAATACAGGTGAGGCTGATGCCAGTGAGATCATAAAAAATAATGAAAAAAATACTGCCCCAAAAATTACGATATACCTTCTCATCATCATTTATCCCTCCGTTACTTTTTCTTCATCTCAGGTGGTAAAAGCCTATCAGGCACCTTAACCTTTAAGACCTCTTGATAAAATTTGACTGCGCCAGGATGAAGTGGTACCTGGATATACTTCTCAGCATTTCCATACATGTCATCAAACTTGCCCTCTTTGAGCGTAGCCAATGAACCTACCAGAGAAGCCCTGTTGTCATATATAGCCTTAACAATCTTATAGACAACATCCTCTGGAACATCCTTGTGGACGAAATCTGTCACCACATATGCAAAAGATAGTTGTTCCTTTGTGACCGCCTTAAAAAGCCCAGCAGGTATAGTCATGGTCTTTGCCTGTCCTGGATACTTTTTATTCATGTTTTCAATCTGTTCTTTTGTAACAGGGATAACATTTATATCCATTGAAGACTCAAGGTCAAGTATCGCAGAATCCTTAAAACCTGCCTTATACCAGCCACTTGCAACACCTGACTTTAGCGCATCCACGCTTGCGCCAATACCCATCAACTTGTAAACAGGCTTTATACCATTTGCCTCAAAAAACATCTCTATAACCCTACCGGATGTTGTCCCCGGATTACTTGCAAAGGGGAGATTGTTAATCTTTGCAAGTGTATCAGCACCACTCTTTTTTGTTGTAACTATATGTATTGGGGTTATATACCCGCCCCATAAAACACGAAGGTCTTTAATCTGTTTGCCCTTATAATCAATTATCCCTTCATAAGCTGCATATCCTGCTGCTGCATCGGCTGGACCCATCTGTATTGATTTTTTCTGAATCCTCACAATATTCTCTAAATATCCTCCAGTTTCAACTACAGTAGCCTCAATCTCGCCCGGATATGCCTTATTGACAATGCTTGCCATTGCAACGGTGTTAGCATACAAACCAGAACGAACGCTCGTTGCACCCCATTTGATAAATACCTTTTTTGCCTCAGCCATTGAGGTAAAGACAAACAAACACAAGACCATCAACAAACATACAAGACGTTTCATGCTCCCTCCCTAAACAGTTTTTTACAACACTATAAAGTGTGCTTATGAATTATACAAAAGCATCATGAATAACTCAATAAAAATTTAAATAAACTCTATAATCTTTTCTTATAGGTAGATTGAAGAAAATGGCATAAAGCATTGCTCATATCCCAATAATTAGTCTTAATCTATAATCTGTTACGAACCATCTGCTATAATAAGAAAATGAACATTTTGGTCAAATACATACTGTCATGATCCTCACAAATATTAAACAAACAAAGGGCATTGCCCTGACGAGCCCTATTGATGAATTACCTGTGTTGTACTTTTTCACAACCAAGGAATTTACTTTAGACATGAATGACTATCTAAAAAACAATCTATCTGTAATTCCTTATTTCCCAATCCAAAGGCATACCGACTCAATACTGGTAATAGACAAAGAGATGCCCGAAGACCCCGTTATAGCGGATGCGGTGTTAACAGGCAGAGAAAATGTCTTTATAGGTGTAAAGACCGCAGACTGTGTCCCAATCATCATCTATGATACAAACACCAAATCAATAGGGGTAATACATGCAGGATGGCGTGGGACATCAAAATTAATTGCCATTAAGACGATTGAAAAGATGGTAGATTATTTTAATGTAAATCCCATTGATATAAAAGTAGTAATCGGTGCCAGTATCGGTAGGTGTTGTTATGAGGTTGATGAGGATGTATTTGAAAGGATCACCAACATGACCCCTAATGACGAGATTTGGCATAAAAAAGGCAAAAAATATCACGTTGACCTACAAAAAACTAATGTATCTCAGATACTATTGACAGGGGTGAGGAGGGAAAACATCGTCGTATTAGGGGAATGCACAGCTTGTCTGAATGTGAAATATCATTCCTATCGTAGGGATGGTATGACCGCAGGGAGACAATACGCAGTAATAGGGATGGTTTAAGGATGAATAACTGGTTCTATTACATCGTATTATTTGGCATAACAATAGGTTTAGGCTACCTCACCTTCTTACTCTTTCTGCCATTTATAACCCCTATTGCCTGGGGGATTATATTTTCTCTGGTCTTCTATCCTGTCTATTCCTTTCTAACAAGGTATCTAAAATCACCTACAATGTCATCTATAGTTACACTCATAATCATTGTAATAACTATTTTAGGACCCGTATCTTACGTATCGTTTATGCTGGTTCAAGAAATAACCGCTATAGCCATGCAAATAAAGGATGGTAAGTTAGATTTCTTTGTAGATGTCATGAAACATCCTAAGTTGTATAGTGCCATTGAGAAGGTCCTGTCGATCTTCCACATGACCACAGAAGAACTTGAGAAAAAGGTGGTAGAGGGTATTATGGGAATCAGCAAGGATATCTTATCAAGACTAACAAAGAGTATCGGCAATGTTATTGGCTTGTTTATTGATTTCATTTTCATGACATTTTCTATATTCTTCATACTCAAAGATGGGAAGTCATTTTTATCAAAGATATCCGAATACCTCCCCTTTTCCCCTGAACAAAAAGAGAGACTCATAACACAATTCAAGGATATCGTGGTTTCCACAGTCTATGGGGGCATAATAGTGGCAATTATACAAGGCGTGATTACTGGTGTAACATTGGCATTTTTGGACTTTAGATCCCCTGTTCTATGGGGATTTGCAACATCCGTTGTGTCATTTGTGCCACTTTTAGGTGCATCCGTTGTATGGGCTCCTGCAGCAATATATCTCTTCGTTGAGGGCAGCATTATCAAAGGCATCATCCTCTGTATTGTCGGTATCTTTGGAATAAGCATGGTTGATAATATACTTAAACCTATCATCATCGGCAGTAAGACTAAACTCCCCGTGGTCTTTATCTTCTTCAGTGTAATCGGTGGTATAGCACTCTTTGGATTGATTGGGCTTGTAGCAGGTCCCCTTGTTGTCGTCCTATTTTTCTCAGTAATGCAGATTTTTAAAGACTTAGTGTCCGACCAAAAGGTCTGTGCCAAAAAGTAACAAAAAATTTATCCTTATTATAGTCCTCTCCGTCTTTTTCATCGTTGGGTGTAAAGGCAAAGAAAGGCTTGAAGGCTTTCTATACCTAAGGATAAATTCAGACATTACTACCCTTGACCCAGCATTTATAACCGATGTAAGCAGTGCACAGGTGGCTGCAAAGATACAC
>JBDNDH010000038.1:0-8131 GCA_046719235.1 Thermodesulfovibrionales bacterium | reverse complement strand
ATAAAAATCAAGATGACCGCTTGTATGCCAAAGGTCAAGTCTTGCCATGTGAGGGGTAAAGAGTATCTTGTAGTCTGCCTTTATATGTTCATTACGCCAAAAGTCTTCGATTGTTTTTCTGATGATCGCACCATTTGGATGCCACAAGACCAAACCAGATCCAATATCATCATTGATGCTATAGAGGTCTAAGTCTTTAGCTATCTTCCTGTGGTCTCTCTTTTTTACCTCTTCAAGAAAGTTTAGATACTCATCAAGCCTTTCTTTGCTTTCAAATGCAGTTCCATAAACCCTTTGTAACATCTTATTTTTTTCGTCCCCACGCCAATATGCCCCTGCAATGCTCAGGAGTTTAAAAGCCTTTATCATACCTGTGCGAGGTATGTGCGGACCTGTGCAGAGATCAACGAAACCACCCTCTTCGTAAGTGGTGACATAGTCTTCCTTGATGTCTTTTAAGATCTCAACCTTGTAATTCTCCCCTCTTTCATTGAAATATTGGATTGCATCTTGACGGCTCATCACCCTTTTTATAAAAGGAGAATCGCCCTTGATGATCTGCCTCATTCTGTTTTCGATCTGCTGGAGATCTTCGGGTTTTAACGTATGAGACATGTCGATATCGTAGTAAAAGCCATCATCTGTAGATGGTCCTATGGCAAATTTAGCGTCAGGGTAGAGGTCTTTTATGGCATGTGCAAGTACATGAGAGGTGCTATGTCGATAGATATCAAGCCCTTCTTTTTGAGAAACGGTTATTGCCTCAGCAGGTGTGGATGGTTTTAGACTCTTATAGTCGCCTACATCTACCACTTCACCATTTACCCTTAAGGCTACGATGTTGGATTTAACAGCCTCTTTGATTAAGTCTTCTGTGGAGACCTCACGAACAATTCCATCTTTGATAATTTGTATTATAGTAGCCTCCTAAAATTGAGATGTTGCATAACGAGACAGGATATAATCTTTTTATCACAACTGGACAAAATATGATGATTGAAAGGATCTGCCACCTTTATGTTATGGATTAAAAGCGAACATTCTTTGCTTGTGAAAAAAATGCACCTCTTGCCTAAAAAATATACAATTTATGCAATGGTATTTTACACATTGAAGATTTTTTTTTCAATTGTGGATTTTCCGCTTTTTAATTATCGCCAAGACCTTATAAAAGAAAGATTGTGAATTGGGATTGTTGATGCAATAATTAACCGTAAATCTAAATTTGCTATATTAAGCATTTTTTTATTGACAAAGACAATGAAGTCTTGTAAGAATTTTAAAGCAAAATTTTTAAGGAGGGACTGCAATAATGAATCCTGAAGACATCAAATACCACAAGGAACACACATGGGTAAGGGTATCAGGGAAGAAGGCTATCGTTGGGATTACGGATTACGCACAGGAGTCATTGGGGGATATTGTTTATATTGATCTGCCAGAGGTTGATTCAACCGTAGAGGCAAACACAGAGATGGCTGAGATTGAATCTACAAAATCCACATCGGCTGTGATTTCGCCAGTAAGCGGAAGAATAGTTGAGGTAAATGAAAAGCTCGTAGATACCCCAGAGATTATCAATGAGGAACCATATACAAAAGGTTGGATTGCTGTAATAGAGATGGACAATCCGGCAGAGGTCGAGGACCTTATGGATGTTGACGATTACGAAGCCTATGTAAGCGAAGAGTCAAAATGAACATATCTATAATTGGCGCGGGTCCTGGTGGATATGTCTGTGCTATCAAGGCCTCACAGTTAGGGGCAAAGGTAACACTGATTGATGCCCACGAGGTTGGTGGGACATGCCTGCACTGGGGTTGCATACCTACCAAGTCCCTTAATGCCTCTGTTGATGTCTTGAGCAAGGTTAGGCATAGCCGAGAGTTTGGTGTTGAAGTTAGTGGTGAGATTACCCCAAATATCACAAGCATGATGGAGAGAAAAGACAAGGTTGTATCTACCCTTGTCAAAGGTATAAGGGGACTGCTCAAGTCTTACGATGTGACCCTAATAATAGGCAGGGGTAAGATTGTAGGTAAGAATGAGATAGAGGTATCAAAGCCTGATGGTTCAACCGAGATAATTAAATCAGACTACATAGTAATTGCTACTGGCTCTTCCCCTGCAGAGATACCCTTTTTTACATTCGATGGGAAGTATATCATCTCAAGCACAGACGCCCTAGCTATTAAAGAGATACCAAAGGATATTATTATTATCGGGGCAGGGGTCATCGGTTGCGAGTTTGCTACCATCTTTAGTGAGTTGGGAACTGAGGTCACCATGCTTGAGATGATGCCAAGGTGTCTTATGACGGAGGATGAGGAGATATCTGAGGTATTGGCAAGGGAGTTTAAAAAGAAAAAGATCAAACTGTTAACATCTGTAAAGGTGACAAAGTCTGCGATCAGGGACGAAAGGGTTTATGTGACCCTTGAGGACGGTAGGGAGATAAACGCTGAAAAGGTCTTGGTCTCTGTGGGTAGAAAGATAAATTCTGATGGGATCGGACTTGAGGAACTTGGCATTGAAAAAGGTAAAAGGGGGGAGATTAAGGTCAACGAGAGGATGCAAACAAATGTACCAAACATCTACGCCATTGGTGATGTGGTGGGTGGTATGTTGCTTGCTCATGTTGCATCAATGGAGGGGATAGTTTGTGCCTACAATATATGCGGGATTCAGAGGTCTATGGACTACTCGGTAGTCCCTGCTACTATCTTTACCTCCCCTGAGATAGGCTCAGTAGGGCTTAGGGAATTTGAATGTAAGCAAAAGGCAATAGATTATAAAAAAGGCTATTTCCAGTTTAGGGCACTGGGGAAGGCACAGGCGATGGGAGAGATCTCGGGTATGGTAAAGGTTATCACCGAAAAACAGACGGATAAGATTATTGGTATGCATATAATTGGTCCACATGCGTCCGACCTAATACACGAGGGGGCACTTGCTATAAAAAATGGTCTAACCTCTCATCAGGTTGGCAATATGATACATTCCCATCCTACATTGTCTGAGGCAATTATGGAGGCTATGGAGGATGTTCACTCATCTGCAATACATGTCCCCAAGAGGTAATTGCTGTTATTAATTATTTAAAACAACAGAAGGAGGATTAACCATGAGTGAGATAGTAGAGATATCTGCAAGAGAGGTTTTAGATTCAAGGGGTAATCCAACCGTAGAGGTTGAGGTGGAGTTAGAAAGTGGCGTGATTGGTTCTGCAATAGTCCCATCTGGTGCTTCTACTGGGACAAGAGAGGCTCTGGAGATCAGGGATGGTGAAAAGGGTAGATATCACGGAAAAGGGGTATTAAAGGCACTTGATAACATAGTCGATAAGATAGCCCCTCAATTAGAAGGCATTGATTCCGCTGAGCAGGCTGTGATAGATAGGTTGATGATCGAGATAGATGGCACAGAAAATAAGAGCAACCTTGGCGCAAATGCGATATTGGGGGTCTCTATGGCAGTCTGTAGGGCAACGGCCATTGAGTATGGTATGCCCCTTTATCGTTATTTAGGTGGATGTAATGCAAAGGTATTACCCCTCCCAATGATGAATATAGTAAATGGTGGGGCACACGCCGACAACAATCTTGATATACAAGAATTTATGATAATGCCCATCGGGTTTGACGACTTCGCATCTGCCCTGAGGGCTGGGGCAGAGATATTCCATACCCTAAAGTCAATACTGAAGAAGAAGGGACTAAACACTGCGGTAGGTGATGAGGGGGGGTTCGCACCAAATCTCACAACCAATGAGGATGCTATCACCATAATTATGCAAGCGATTAATGAAAGCGGTTACAAACCGGGCAAGGATGTATATATTGCATTAGATGCTGCAGCGTCTGAATTCTTTGAAAATGGCAAATACATGTTTGAAGGGAAGTCTGTAACCTCAAAGGATATGATTAATTATTACTCAATGCTTGTAGATAAATATCCGATAATCTCAATTGAGGATGGTTTGGCAGAGGCTGATTGGGACGGATGGCAATCAATGACAGAGACACTGGGGAAAAAGGTACAGATAGTTGGTGACGATATATTTGTGACGAACACAAGGATCTTTTCAGAGGGGATCAAAAGGGGTATTGCAAACTCAATATTAATAAAACTCAATCAGATAGGCACTGTTACAGAGACGCTTGATGCAATAGAGATGGCAAAGACTGCAGGTTACACCGCTGTTATCTCACACCGTTCTGGCGAGTCTGAAGACACAATAATATCTGACCTTGCAGTAGCGACGAATGTTGGTTTTATCAAGACAGGTTCGATGTCAAGAGGAGAGAGGATAGCAAAATACAACAGGCTCTTGAGGATAGAAGACGAGTTAGGACCATATGCAGAATTTAAAGGCATTAGTGCCTTTTACAACATCAAGAGATAAGGAAAACGATGAGGAGAAAGCCCCGTAACCTAAGAGAACAGGTTGCCCTGATAAAGAAACGCAACAATATAATCTTTTACAGCACTGTTTCCATAGTAATTATCTATCTAATCTGTGTGGTTCTTTTAGGTGATATGGGGCTTATCAAATACACCAGGCTTACAAAGACTGCTTTACAGTTGGAGTCAGAGATACGCTCTTTAGAAGATGACAATAGAAGAATTCGTAGTGAGGTAAAGGCCTTAAAAGAAGACCCTTATTTCATAGAAAAACATGCCCGTGAAGAGTTTGGATTAGCTCGTAAAGACGAATACATCTTTCTATTTCAACCTTCTAAGGAATAAGATGTCTGAAAACCCGCTCTACATTGCATTCTTTTGGCACATGCATCAACCCCAATACCGAGACCCATTAAGCGGGCAGTACCGTTTACCATGGGTTAGGCTTCATGGGACAAAAGACTATCTTGATATGTTGCTTATACTTGATGAGTTTCCAGAGATACACCAAACCTTTAACATAGTGCCATCATTGTTTGACCAACTAATAGATTACACTGACAGAGGAGCAAAGGATAAACATCTCATACTGACATTGAAATCCCCTTCAGACCTAACAGAAGAAGAGCGTATTTTTGTAGTTGAAAACTTCTTTTTGGCAAACTGGGATACAATGGTGAAACCATATCCCCGATACCATGAACTTCTTATAAAGAGAGGGGTAAGGTTCTCAAAACAGGACATAAAGAGGATTCATAAATACTTTACAGATGAAGACCTCAGAGACCTTCAGGTATGGTTTAATCTTGTCTGGATAGACCCCATGTTTGTCAGGAGGGAACCTTTTCTACAAGAGATGTTTAAAAAAGGATCATACTTTACTGAGGAAGAGAAGGCGGAGGTCATAAATCAACAATATAAGATACTTAGAGATATCATCCCTTCTTACAGGAGGGCATTTCAGAGTGGCAAGGTAGAACTATCAGTAACCCCCTTTTATCATCCAATCCTGCCGCTTTTGTGGGATACGAATAATGCCAAGATTGCAATGCCAAATGTAGTGCTCCCAAAAAGGAGATTCTCCCACCCTGAAGATGCACAAAAACAGATCAGTCTCGGGATTGAATTTTTTACAAATCTATTTGGGAAGAAGCCAAATGGTATGTGGCCATCAGAAGGATCTGTTTGTGAGGATGTGGCTAAAGAGATACGGAGACAAGGCATAAAATGGATTGCCACAGATGAGGATGTGCTCTCTGCCTCTTTGGGATATGCATTGCGTGACAGTAGTGGTTTTGTGGTGTCTCCTGATGCCTTGTATAAACCTTACGATTATGAAGGGCTTAAGATATTCTTTAGGGATCACAGGCTATCCGATCAGATTGGCTTTGTGTATTCGGGTATGAATGCGCAGGACGCAGTAAACGATTTTATGAATAGGCTCAATGGAATAAGAAATTCCCTCCCAAAAGATAATCTTTTTGTAGTGCCAATCGTACTTGATGGTGAAAATGCCTGGGAATATTACCTCAATGACGGGCACGATTTTTTGAGGCTCTTATATCAAACGATCTCAAAGGACAAGAGATTTAAGGCGGTCACGATGTCTGAATTTCTGTCTACAAGCAGCAATATTGGTAAGATTCACAGGCTTCATGCTGGCTCATGGATTTATGCAAACTTTGCGGTATGGATAGGGCACGAGGAAGACAACATCGCATGGGATTATTTATCGCAGGTTAGAGAAGACCTTGAGAGGTTTATTTTAGAAAATCCATCAGTAGATGTAAGTGAGGCATGGATGTCTATCTATGCTGCAGAGGGAAGCGACTGGAATTGGTGGTATGGAGATGACCATTCGACAGACACCGCAGAGGAGTTTGACGAACTCTTTAGAAGACACCTGATGAAGGTCTATCAGGTGATTGGCAAGGAGATACCCCCATTTCTTTATGTCCCTGTGTTGCTTGAGGACAAGGGGGTCTTACCAGTTACAGAAATCAAGGGATTCATCTATCCAAAGATTGATGGTATTGTTACAACCTATTATGAGTGGCTCAGCTCGGCATTTATTGAGCATAAGCAATCAGGTGGGAGTATGCACAAGACAGAGGGGTTTATAACAGGGATGTATTATGGTTTTAACGAAAAGGCATTTTATGTCAGACTTGATGCCATACATCCATTTAAAGATATAAAGGAACCTATGGTTGTTGAGGTAAATATGGCAAAACCTTCTGGATACAGATACAGGATTGTCAGTAAGGACAATCAGATATCGTCTAATCTGCTTACTTTAAAAGACGGAAAATGGATTAAAAAGGATATAGTGATTAATGTTGCTATTGAAGATGTCTTTGAGTTGGAGATACTGTTTGATGATATCGCTTGCAAAATAAACGACGAGGTTCAATTCTCCGTCCATATAATGAAAAATGGTGATGAAATAGAGCGTTGTCCATGGCGTGGGCATGTTATATTTTCACGCCCATCCCCCGACTATGAGAAGATGATGTGGTATTGATATATGCAACCGTTTGATAGATTGACCTCTTCTTAAGATTGTCTTTAAGGTGATTGTATCGTGGTGATGTTAAAGTATCCTTCATATCTTAACCTATCTAAAGATGAACTGAATGATAGGGTGCAAAGGGCATTTGACTTGATGGATGGGTGTAGTCTCTGTCCAAGAGGATGTGGCGTAGACAGGACAAAAGGGGAGGTTGGTTACTGTAAGACTGGCAGTATCCCTTTTGTGTCAAGTTGGGGACCTCATTACGGAGAGGAAAGGCCATTGGTAGGTATGTATGGGTCAGGGACAATTTTCTTTGGAAATTGTAATCTTGGTTGTATCTTTTGCCAGAACTACTCCATAAGTCATTTAGGTGAGGGTAGCTATATGTCTTATGATGAACTTGCAGATATTATGCTCCGTATCCAAGATAGGGGTTGTCATAACCTCAATCTTGTAACCCCAACCCATCAGATGCCGATGATACTAAGGTCTCTGCAGATTGCCATCAATAGGGGCTTGATGATACCTGTGGTGTATAATTGTGGTGGTTACGAATCCATTGATGCGGTAAGGTTGTTAGAAGGTGTAGTTGATATATACATGCCAGATATAAAGTTTGCAGATAGTGCCGTATCAGAGAGGCTTGCAGACGCAAAGGACTATTTCCAATGTTGTAAAGAGGCAGTAAGGGAGATGCACAGACAGGTAGGAGATCTTGAGATCGTTGGAGGGATTGCAAAGAGGGGATTACTTATCAGGCATCTTGTCTTGCCTAATGGTTTATCAGGCACGGAAAAGGTAATGGAATTTATCGTTAAGGAGATATCTCCTATGACCTTTGTAAATATTATGGATCAATACTATCCATGCTATAAGGCACATGAGGATGAATTAATCAATAGAAGGATCACCCAGCAGGAATACAGATCTGCTTTAAACATTGCAAAAAAGGTAGGGATTAAAAGGGATGACCCTAAGATTCATTGGTGGAGTTAAGACGGTTACAGGAAGTTGTTACCTCCTTACAGTCAATAGCAGGCGGATACTTATTGATTGCGGGATGCATCAAGGTCCTGGCGGTGATGAGGAAAACAGGCAGGGATTTGATTTTTTGCCCTCTGAGATAGACTGCCTAATCCTAACACATGCCCATATTGACCACTCAGGGCTCATACCCCTTCTGTTAAAAAGGGGGTTTGAGGGAAAGATTAT
>JBDNDH010000037.1:0-8210 GCA_046719235.1 Thermodesulfovibrionales bacterium | reverse complement strand
AGATAATATTTCTGATAATCCTTGCATTTTCTGGGATGGTAATACCCAAGGCATTTTCTACAGCTCTCACGGAGCTGGTGGAATGAACCGTTGTTCAGACCCCTCATATACGCGAAAGCAGAGCCCATACCTCTCGTGGGTCTCTATTCTTTACCATAATTTCTATGCCACGCCACATCGTCCCAGATGCCCATGCATCGGTTACCTTGCCACCATCAATCTGAACTTCCAATCTCAGATGGCCTTCAATCCTTGTTACTGGGTCTATTGCAATCTTAGCCATAGATTTTTTACCTCCTATTTATTTTTTTATTTTTCTTCTTTTTTCCCTTTTGATGTTGCTGCCCTTATTACAGCATGAGCTGCCACGCCTGCAGCTGCAGCACCTACTACAGCAACGCCTACCTTGTCAGCTGTCGTTTGATAGCTTGCGCCTGGAACATTTGGCAACCTACTGTATATAGGACCTAATGCATCCCAACTCTGTGGCATAGAACAGGCAAAACATGGGTGTCCAGCCATTACTGGCCAGCTTGTCCCATCATTATATCTAACAGTTGGGCAATTCATATATGCCTGTGGACCTTTACAGCCTACCTCATATAAACACCATCCTTGCCTGTGACCCTCATCTCCCCATTTATGGACAAACTGCCCAGCATCAAAGTGTGGTCTTCTTTCACAATTATCATGAATCCTCTTGCCATAAGCAAATAATGGACGATGACTCTTATCTAATGCGGGGAAGGAATTGAAGGTTAAGTAATGGACGATAGTTGCAGTTACATTCTCAGGATTTACAGGACACCCGGGTAGATTTACTACAGTAACATTAGGCAACGCCTCTTTTACTCCTACACACTGTGTAGGGTTTGGTTTTGCAGCTGCAAGGCCGCCAAAGCTCGCACAAGAGCCAACCGCAAGTGTTGCCAGTGCATTACCGCAAACTTCTTTTGCAATCTCTATTGCCGTTCTACCTGCGACAGTGCAATAAATACCACCATCCTTCATAGGTATTGCACCCTCTACAACGGCAATATACTTACCCTTGTGATTCTTTACCACATCGTGCAACGACTTTTCTGCACTGTGACCAGATGGTGCCATGATGGTTTCATGGTATTCGAGGGAGATTACATCCAAAACTATCTGGCCTATTGTTGGTTTGGACGCCCTTAAGATTGCTTCTGAATCTCCAGCACAGTCAGACAATTCAAGCCATACCACGTAAGGCTTCTGCTTCTTCTCTAATGCCTCTGCAATAGTGTTAGAGAAGACCGATGGTAGCGCAAGTGTTGCTGCCATCGAGGTGCAGAATTTCATGAAGTCTCTTCTTGAGACACCTCTTTTCAATAACGATTCATAGAGGCTCTCCTCTTTCATAACTAACCCCCTTTCTTATATTTATTTAGATTTAAAACAGGGTAATTATATACCAAAAAAAAACAATTGTAAAGACAATCTTACCCTATCAGATTAGCCTATATTTCAGAGGAGTATTGCAAAGGAAAATTCTTTTATATTTCCAATACTAACAATAATTTTTTAGACAATTTTTACCAGATAATCATTTACATAAGGTCATATTCTTATTTATTTTTTATCCTTAAGTAAAGATTGTATCTTCCTTTTCATTACATTAGAGTTCCAGTCTCTCGGTCCGTTGATTCTTTCAATAATGTTTCCATGTTTATCAATAAAAACACTAACTGGTAGCCCAACAACGCTATAAGATTTAATTGTTACAACCTTGTCTGGATCGTGCAGTATCATAAACCCAATCTTGTTTGCCTTGGCAAATTCCTGTAATTTTGATACGGAGACATCAGTAGAGATTGAAACCACCTCTAAACCATTGTCTCTATATGTAGTGTGTAGGTTATTCAGGGAGGGCATCTCTTTCACACAATCCCCGCACCACATTGCCCAAAAATGCAGTAAGACAGTCTTACCTCTTAATTCTGATAATCTTACCGATTTCCCATAGATATCATTAAGGACAAAATCTACCGCTTTTTTGTCTTTGGCAAAGACTGCAGGATGAATCATCAGCACCAAAATGAGTATGACCAATAAGATTTTCAATTGGCTTCAAGATACAAACAAGCCATCCCTTTTGATGAGGGATGGCTTGTTTAGTTTAATTAGAAAACAACATCAAATGTGACATAGATGTCATGAGCCTTCTTGATTGGAGGTAACATCTGAACAGTTCCGGGGTCAGATATATTTAGATCTGATATCCTCATTGGTTCACCGAGCCAGAAACCACTGCCTGTGTATTTGAAATCGTAGTACTGATAACCTAATCTCACAAAGGCATCGCCTCTCTTTGCAATAGGTTTCTTGTTTAGCTGCTGGATGAGGTATATCTCATAGACATTGCCCCTAGTTGCAAGCTTGCTTGTCCATATATCGTCTGCAGCAGGGGTAAATGCCATCCAGTATTTAGAACCATAGTTGTATTCCAATCCAATCTTTGTCCCTGTGGACTTTATGTCATAACGTGCACCGAGATAAATTGCGCCACCAGTCCTACTCTTCTTCTCGCCCCCAAAAGCAGGATCGTTATACAGCAAACCATACCTGCCGGCATAAATAGTATCAATCATTCCATTTGCCCTTACGCCATAAAGAAATGGTGCATTGTAGGTATTGTCATTTGGGTGGGTGACACTAACTGCCCCAGATAAAAACAGATTGAGATCACCAGGACCTAACTTTGGAATAACCGCATTTACAACACCACCCCACCAGTCAATATCGCCAAGATTTTTATTTGTATTACCGAGTCCAAACGGATCAGTATATCCTGGGAATGCAAAAATATCAAAACCCCTCTGCCATTGTAACTCAACCCTTAGGTTATCAGTATCATAGGGAACGAGATTTATACCAAGGAAATTGACATCTTTCATTACATTCGCATCTGTCCTATAACCGCTATCAAAACCCTTACCATAGCAGATTTTTGCATATGCACCGGGCAGTGCATGTATATCAGGCGCTACGCCAAGAGTAAGTCCATCAAAGGCATAATCAACGAGTAAACCTGGCACCCCAGCAGTTCCAATCTTATCAGTGTTTTGTCTGATATTTGTTGGGATACCAGAGGTAGATGGTCTTCTACCAACTGAAAACCAAACAGGTGCTCCAAAAACATTACTCCAAGTGGCATAAGCCTGATCCACCCTTAATCTTGCACCATCAGGTATGTGGCCAAGGTTACCATCCATTGTCACAAACCTGTCTGCAAAAAAGGCATTACCAAAGGCACCTCCCACCGGTGCAACATCGTCATGTCCCCAGACCTTATACATCAGGAGCCTTGCCTTTAACTGAATGTCTTCAGTTGCCTTTGCCTTAAGATTTAGCCCAAATCTGTTGAGCATAAGTGACTCGTTTTTGGGTTTGATCTCTTGTGTAATAGGCGTTATATAGGCACCAAAACCATTTGGATATGTCGACATCAAAGGCATCAACATTGACAGTAAATTGGGATATTTCTGACCAATCTGCATGAGTTGTTGCATACTAAAGGTTGTTGCCCCCCCATAAGAGAACCAGTTTGAAGGGACATCACCTCTAAGAGAATCAAAGCGAAACCTGTAATCACCCCCAATCTCTAACCAAGAACTTAGATTGTCTGCAGATGCTTTTTCTGCCTTCTTTTCAACCTCACTTATCCTTTGATCTTTTGTCTCGTCCTTTTTCTGAAGTTCCTGCATCTGCTGTTTTAGCCTCTCAAGTTCCTTAGATAGTGCCTCAATCTTCTGCATCAGAACCGCCTGGTCAATGGCATAAACCGACAAAGGAAACGTGAGTAGAAAAACGAGCAATAAAACCAGCACTCTTCTCATCTTAACCTCCTTTGATTATATTAATTCTGTTCAATATATCAGTTGAGGGTTTAAAAGTCAAGCAATTTACTATCTCTGAAATTAGAACATGCAAATCTGATAGATATCATCCCTTTTATCAGACAATACTGGCAATCTTGCCCTTGTTTGATCCACAAGTTCCTTATTTATAAGTCCTGTAAAAGTAGCCTCTGATAAGTTATCCTCCTCAGATACTACCTCACCCCAAGGGTCAACAATCATTGAGTGTCCTCCAAAACTTATCGACATCCCTTTATCATCATTCTCACTCCCTACCCTATTAACTCCAATAACATACATCTGATTCTCGATAGCCCTTGCCCTTACTAAAGTCCTCCAGTGATTTATGCGCACATCAGGGAATGCGGCACATATGATAATCACATCTACTGAATTCATGGCGTAAAGTCTAAATAACTCTGGGAATCTCAGGTCATAACATATCGCTAGTCCAGTTTTACCCCAAGGGGCATCTATGATTGAGAGTCTATCACCTGCAGATAGATATCTATCCTCGCCAATTAATCTGAATAGGTGTATCTTATCGTAAGTACCACATATACGACCGTCTGGGCTAAAGAGTATAGATCTATTAAAAATCCTCCCTGTGCTATCAACATATGGCATAGAGCCGTTTATCCATATATTGTATTGTTTTGCTAATTTCATTACTTCGTCTATTACCTGATTGTGAATCGATCTTTCATCTGTTAAATACTGCCAATCAAAACCAGTTGTCCACATCTCTGGAAAACAAACAAGGGATGATCCCGACTCTGCTGCCTCTTCAATAAAAGATTCAGTTCTGTCTAAATTGATATCAGGTCTCCCAGTCAACGTCTCAAATTGAATAACCGCCACCTTATGCTTTATCAAATTATTCCCTCCATTATGATAATAAAAAACAGGCAATCACCATTGTGAGATTATATATACTTTAAAATGAAAAAACAAGGGGCTAAATTGTGGACTGGCAAAACCAATACTAAATCTTTAAGATGGGTTTTCTACATCAGAGATGCTGACCTTAATCCTTTGGAACAGGTCTTTTTTGATATGATCTAAATCACCCTCAATGGTGCAACCTGCGGCATTTCTGTGACCTCCACCACCATAAAACATAGCCACATTTGCGACATTTATATTTCCCTTAGACCTGATGCTGACCCTGTATCTGTCTTTATCAATCTCCTTTATCAAAACCGAAACCTTAATAGAAAGGCTCTTTTTTGGGAAATCTACAAAGTTTCCTGAATCCTCGTCATCACATCCATGACTTTCAAGCATAGCCCTTGTAACAGTTAGCATTGCTATACCATTTTCTTCCTGAAGTGTCTGTATAGTTGCCTTAAATAGTCTAAATTTTTGTATCGTCCACGATTCAAAGAGGAACCTGTAGACCCTTGAGGGATTAACCCCTTTGCTCACAAGTTCAGATGCCACAAGTAAGGCTTGCGCATTTGTGTTGTCGTGTCTAAAATTACCTGTATCTATACACAAACCAGCATATAAACACTCTGCGATATCTTTATCTATCTCAACATCTAAGGCCTTTATCAACTCGTACATAATCATGCTTGTAGAAGGGATACCCGGATCAATCAACACTATATCACCATATGAGGCAAAAGTTTCATGATGGTCAATTACTATCTTAAACGTGTCATTAAACAAAACCTGCTCAGACATATCACGAGTCACCCTATTAATATGATTGCAATCAACTATGATTAGTGCATCTGGCTTTGAGTTTAATGACATATATCGTGGGAAATCTATAATCTCACCTATGAAAGGCAAAAACTGGCAATCCTTAGGTGTTTTGTCCTTACAGAGCACCCTTACCCTCTTGCCAATTCTAACAAGTGAAAGATAAAGTGCAAGGGAAGAACCGATAGTATCAGCATCAGGGTTGTAATGGGTGGCGATTACAAATTCATTATTCTTATTTAGAAAATCAACAATGGCATTTAATGACATCAGTCTTCTCTAATCTCTCTTAGTAGTTGGTCAATCCTGCTACCCCTATCAATAGCCTCGTCTATCCTAAACTCCAGAGTGGGGATAAACTTTACCCTTACCCTTTTGTTCAGCTCAGCCCTGATCATACCCTTTGCAGAGTTTAGTATATCAAGTGACAGCCCTGTCGTTTCTTCCTTCATCACACTGATATAAATCCTTGCCATCTTTAAGTCTTGAGTCATCTCAACATCAGTGACCGTTACAAAACCCAAACGAGGGTCTTTGACCTTCCTGAGTATAATATCTGCGATCTCTTCCTTGATTAAAAGACTTAAACGAGTTGACCTTTTATATGGGTGCATGGTGGATTATTTTACTCTCTTTATAGGGTAGCTGCTATCTTTTCTATGTTGAAATTTTCTAATATGTCGCCTACCTTGATATCGTTGAAGTTCTCAATCAATATACCACATTCGTGACCTTTGGCAACCTCCCTGACGTCCTCTTTAACAACCTTAAGTGATGCTATCTTGCCCTGATAGACAACAATATTGTCCCTTATTACCCTTATACCTTCACTCGACCTCAAGATAGTACCTTCAAGGACATAACATCCAGCAATCGTCCCAATTCTTGATATATGAAAGGTCTTTCTGACCTCTGCCTTGCCGAGTATCTTTTCCTTTAACGTAGGTTCAAGTAAACCAACGAGTGCCTTTTTTACATCCTCAACTGCATTGTAAATAATGTTGTAAAGCCTAATATCAACTCCTTCTTTTTCTGCCAATTGAGATGCCTTCGTTTCAGGTCTTACATTAAAACCAATCAAGATTGCATTTGATGCAGAGGCAAGATTTACATCTGTTTCATTAATCCCACCAACTGATGCATGAATGACATTTACCTTAACCTGCTCATGTGTAATCCTCTCAAGTGCCTCTCTTAATGCCTCTACAGAACCTTGAACATCTCCCTTTATTATAATGTTAAGATCCTTGATCTGCCCTTCCTTTATCTTTGCAAAGAGTTCGTCCAGTGTAAGTTTTTTGTGCTTGACCATCTCTGCAAGCCTTTGTTTGTGGAGTCGGGCTATTGCAATTTGTCTTGCCTTTTTTTCATCCTCTACACATGTAAAGGAATCACCTGCATGTGGCACATCTGAAAAACCGATGACCTCTACAGGTGTTGAGGGACCAGCCTCCGATATCCTCTTGCCAGTGTCATCTATGAGAAACCTCACCTTACCAGATGAGACACCTGCAACAAAAGAATCTCCAACCTTCAATGTGCCTTTTTCAATCAAGACAGTAGCCACAGGTCCCCTTCCCTTATCGAGTCTTGCCTCTATTATTGTCCCCTTTGCAAAACATTCTGGATTTGCCTTCAATTCCATTATCTCTGCCTGAAGCAATATCATCTCAAGAAGATTCTCTATGCCTATCTTCTTCTTTGCTGACACCTCAACGAAAATATTTTGACCTCCCCACTCCTCGGAAACAACACCATGCTCGGCAAGTTCATTCTTGACCTTCGTTGGATTTGCCTCTGGTTTGTCTATCTTGTTTATTGCAACCACTATTGGCACACCAGCAGCCTTAGCATGATTGATAGCCTCAACCGTCTGTGGCATCACCCCATCATCCGCTGCCACAACAAGCACAACAATATCTGTAACCTTAGCACCTCTTGCCCTCAAGGCTGTAAATGCCTCATGCCCCGGAGTATCAAGAAAGGTAATATCTTTGCCTTGAAGTGAGACCTTATAGGCACCAATGTGTTGTGTTATGCCCCCTGCCTCTGTTTCAGTCACCTTAGTCTGTCTGATGGCATCAAGCAATGATGTCTTACCATGGTCAACATGTCCCATGATAGTGACCACTGGAGGTCTCGGCACAAGTAATGATGGATCTTCGTCACCTTCATCGATTACATCAAGGTTTTCTGCAGCGACTGCCTCAATCTTTATCCCAAAACTATCAGCCACCAAAACAGCTGCATCAAGATCTATAGGCTGATTAATAGTAGTCATATAGCCCAGCTCCATAAACTTCTTGATTACATCCCCAATCTTTACACCAATCAACTCCGCAAAATCCTTTACAGTTGTTCCCTCTTCTAATTTAATAGACTTCCTCCTTGGTGCCGTTACCTGTGTCTGTACTGGGACATCAGGTTTTTTATGAAATTTATCTTTTGCTTTTTTGAAACCTTTATTATCAAACCATTTTTTGGGTTCAATCTTTTTGATAGTATGGAAAGCCTTTTGCATGCTCGGCTTTATCTTTTCAACCTTCTGGATATCTATCTCCTTTTTAAATCTATCAGGTATTGCGATATCCTCTATATCCACCACAATAGGAGACTTAT
>JBDNDH010000036.1:0-8274 GCA_046719235.1 Thermodesulfovibrionales bacterium | reverse complement strand
CTTAGAGTCATGTGGCTATAAGGTTGGGCTTATCGGGACCATCCAGTATATGATTGGTAAAAAATCCTTTGATTCTGTCCATACTACCCCATACCCCCATGTCTATCAGAGGATATTAAGACAAATGTGCGACGAGGGATGTGATTATGTCGTCTCAGAGGTATCATCACATGCACTATCACAAAAGCGGGCGGACTATACGAGGTTTGAGGTTGCCGTCTTTACCAATCTGACAAGAGATCACCTTGATTATCATGGCAGTATGGATGAGTATTTCCTTGCCAAGTCCAGACTATTCACAGATCTGCTTATTGACGGCGGAGTGGCAGTTATTAACATAGACGATCCTTACGGACTTAAACTACTGGATATGGTCAAACACAGAAAGATAAACATCATAACCTTTGGACTCACAAACACAAAAGGCGATATTACTGCAGAGGACATAGAACTAACCTTTAAAGGGATAAGATACAGCCTTAGACTCAAAGACGGATCAAAAGAGGAGATAAGGTCGCATCTTTGTGGCCTAACGAGTGTGTATAACACCCTTGCGAGCATTGGGGTATCCATCGCAATTGGCATACCCATCAAAAAAATTAAGGAGGGAATTATCATGACAAACCTTGTAAAAGGGAGGTTTGAGAAGGTTGATTTGGGGCAGGATTTTCTTGCTGTGGTTGACTATGCCCACACTGAAGACGCCCTTGAACGACTCTTGCTAACAGCCAGACAGCTATTGCATGCATACAGTTTGGCAAAAAAGACAGAACAGATGATGCAAGACAAGGACAGGCAATTTGCACAGGATGAGACCAAGACAGGTAAGGTCATAACCGTTTTTGGATGCGGTGGCAACAGGGATAAGGGCAAGAGGTCAAAGATGGGAGAGATTGCCAGCAGGCTAAGCGACTTTGTGATTGTCACATCGGATAATCCACGATACGAAGACCCAAAGGAGATAATAAGGGAGATAGAAAAGGGTATAAAAGGTGACAACTATATAGTCATTCCTGATAGAAAGGTTGCTATTAAGATGGCGGTCGAGTTGGCATCATGTGGAGATATTGTCCTTGTGGCAGGCAAGGGACATGAGGAATACCAGGAGATTGAAGGCAAGAAAAGGGCATTTAGTGATAGAAAGGCGCTTGAGGATGCAATCAAAAGGACAATCAACAGACCTTCTTATAAACATTGGTTAAAGACCCTACAGTCTGACAAGGTTCAAAATGCTCACTGTTGATGAGATAATTGAGGCTACTGGCGGAAGCATTGTAAGGGTTGTCCGCAGAGGATTTGCTGGTATATCCACAGATACCCGTAGCATAACCCCTGATGAGATCTTTCTGGCTTTAAAGGGAGAGAGATTTGATGGTAACAACTACCTATTGGATGCGATGCGATTGGGTGCTGGAGCAATTGTAAATCCGTATGCCCTTTATACAGAAGGCATTCTGTCTAAAGGGGATACGGCTTTATCTGCTACCGTCATCACCGTAGATGACACACTAAAGGCTTTGAAAGCTATTGGTCATTTTAAGAGAAGGGCCTTTAAGGGAGATGTCTTTGCCATAGTTGGTAGTAACGGCAAGACCACCACAAAAGAGATAGTAGCATCTGTATTGTCTCAGAGATTTGAGGTATTGAAGACCCCGGGTAACAATAATAATCATATTGGGCTACCAAGGACCTTGAGCTTTATCACACCTAATATCCAATGTCTTGTCTTAGAGATGGGAACAAACATGCCCAACGATATAAAAAATCTCTGTGATATTGCAATGCCAGAAATAGCGATTATAACTAATATCGGATATGAACATCTTGAGGGTCTGAGGTCCTTAGATGGTGTAAGAGATGCAGAATTAGAGATACTGCCGTATGTTAATACTGTGATTGCCAATGCAGATGACGACTTTCTCATGTCAGGACTAAATGGCAACTTCAATCTCATGACATTCGGGATTAACAATAAAGATGCCGATGTAAGGGCATTTGATATTGATAATACAAGACATGGCTTGTCATTTAAGGTCTTATATGCTGGCAAGGAGATGGTAATAAATACCAACCTTTTTGGTCTTTTTAACATCTACAACTGTCTGGCAGGAGTGACTGCAGGGATTTTAAAGGGACTTACATATGAGGAGATTAAAAGGGGTGTCCAGTCGTTTAGACCGATAGAAAAGAGGCTAAACATCGTTGAGCATAAAGATACAGTAATCATCAATGATACATACAACGCAAATCCATCCTCGATGTCTGTAGCCATAAAGGAGCTAAAGACAATCGCAGGGACTGATAAAAGAACTATCGCTGTCCTTGGAGATATGCTTGAGTTAGGCGAGGTCTCTCAAGAAATGCATCGTGAGATAGGAAGGATGCTTAAGGAAAATTCGATATCCCTTTTTGTTGCCGTAGGAGAGATGATGGGATATGCCTTTAAAGAGTTTGGTGGCGAGGGCAAGACCTTTTCAGACCCATCATCTGCAGGGGAGTTTTTGTTAAACATTATAAGGGAGGGCGATGTGATACTCATTAAGGGTTCAAGGGGTATGAAGATGGAAAATGTGTTGTCTGTTTTAACAGGATAGGCACCATGCTATACGAATTCCTATACAGCCTGTATATCTACTTTACCCCCTTCAATGTATTTAAATACATCACATTTAGGACAGCAATGGCCGCACTGACTGCGATGTTGGTTACATTTATCATAGCGCCAAGGATAATAAACTGGCTAAAGAAGATAAGTATGACCCAACAGATCAGAGACGACGGCCCGCAGACACACATCAAAAAGGCAGGCACGCCCACAATGGGTGGTATTATCATCATCATTGCAATAACCGTTTCAATGCTGATGTGGGGAAACCTTACCAATTTCTATGTCATCAGCGTATTGTCTTCATTGATCTGTTTTGGGATTATAGGATTTATTGATGATTACATCAAATCGGTAAGGAAAAACCCTCAGGGACTTAAGGCACGATATAAGTTTGGTGCACAGGTGATATTTGCAACTACACTCAGCATATTCTTGTATATGAATCCTCAGGATCCGTTCAATACCGTTTTAAGCATACCGTTTTTTAAGAAATGGCTGATAGATTTAGGGATGTTCTATATCCCATTTGCAGTCTTTGTGATAGTCGGGTCTTCAAATGCTGTGAACCTCACAGACGGCATTGATGGACTGGCGATTGGGCTTGTTGCTATCGCATCTATTGTTAATGGTGCCCTTGTTTATCTATCAGGGCATGTAATATTTGCAAACTATCTACAGGTCCTATACATCCCTGGCATCGGTGAACTTACGGTATTTTGTGGTGCCATGCTCGGTGCAGCACTCGGCTTTTTATGGTACAACGCATACCCAGCACAGGTATTTATGGGTGATGTGGGGTCATTAAGTCTGGGTGGCTGTTTAGGAACGCTTGCAGTTGTGACGAAGCATGAGATAGTCCTTGCAGTAGTGGGAGGTATCTTTGTATTAGAGACCATATCAGTGGTCCTTCAGGTGTTGTCGTTTAAGCTCACAGGTAAAAGGATATTTAAGATGGCGCCTATTCACCACCACTTTGAGCTAAAGGGCTGGCCAGAACCGAAAGTGATTGTTAGGTTTTGGATTATAGGCGTTATACTTGCATTATTTAGTCTTGCAACACTAAAATTGAGGTGACGAAATGAAGACAAAGGGAGGCAGTGTGGTCAGATTGGTATGTATTGTTTTAATGATGATGATTTTTACTGTGTCCAGTTACGCAGAGTCAAGCACAAGGGACGTATCTGCAAAGGCAGCAGTGGTTATTGATGTGGCAAACGAAAGGATATTGTATGCAAAAAATCCTCACTACAAACAGCCCCCTGCAAGCACTACAAAATTGGTTACAGCAATGGTAGTACTTGACAGACTGCCATTAGACAAGGTCGTTAAGGTAAGTGAAACCGCATCTCAAACCCCAACGGTAAGCCCAAGGATACGGGAAGGTGAACACTTTACAGTTGAGGACCTTCTTTATATGCTCTTGATGAGATCAATCAATAGTGCCGCCGTTGCCCTCGCTGAGGCGGTAGCTGGCAGTGAAGAGGAGTTTGTAAGATTGATGAATCAAAAGGCAGCGAGCATTGATGCCGAAAATACAAGATTTGCAAACGCCTCAGGATTACCAGGTGGGGAGCAATACATTACAGCCTTTGACCTTGCGAAGATTATGAAGGAGTCCCTGAAATATCCTCAGATAAAAGAGATAATCAACACAAAGGCAAGACACATTGCCTCCAAAGAGGGCAGAAGGTTATTTTTAAAGAATACCAATCAACTACTGTGGTCGGATGATGCCCTTATAGGGGGCAAAACGGGCTATACAAAGGCTGCACAGCACTGTTTTGTAAGTGCAGGCAAGAAGGCAAATACCACTATCGTAGTTGCCCTGTTGGGAGACAATGCAAGGGATAACCTCTGGAATGATACGGATTTCCTCTTAAGATTTGGCGAGGATGTCCTTATGTCGAGGATTGAGCCCGTGATGTTTTTTACCAATACATCCGATAATCCTGCTATACTTGCCTCATACAAAAAGAAGGATTCTGACAAAAAGTTTTCCAAGAAGGTAAAAAAATCCCCCAAACAAAAACAGATAAAAAAGCCCAAAAAGACCGTTAAACCCAAGAATCAAGTCTTAAAACAGAAACCAAATGTCAATAAGGACACTGCCAGCATACAAAGGTCATCACTAAAAAGGTCTTAGTACAGCAATGATGGATTGGATGTATCGTGATAAAAACATCCTGATTGTCGGATTAGCAAAGAGTGGTGTGGCTTGTGCAAAACTCTTGATCAATTGTGGGGCTAAGGTCACAGCTACAGACATTAAGACTGAGGATGCCCTTACAGACAATCTGAGGGAATTGCCCGAAGCCGTCAATCTCTGCCTCGGTAGTCATCCGCTATCACTCCTTGATGATACCGATATGATTGTATTGAGCCCCGGCATAGACCCAAGGATACCACTGCTAAGGACTGCAATGCAAAGGGGCATAAAGGTGGTATCAGAGATTGAGATTGGATACAACCTTATGATGCAATTTAAAGAAACCATGTCCTTTATTGATTTTTTATTCTTAGGCATAACAGGGACGAATGGAAAGTCAACCACTACAACACTACTGCATGAGATACTCAGGAAATCGGGATTTGATTCCATCCTATCAGGCAACATAGGGACTGCACTATCATCTGAGGTCTTTAAAGTAATAGATGGTCAAAGGACCTATCAGGAGCCAGATATATCATTCTTTGTTACGGAGTTGTCGAGTTTTCAGCTGGAGGCAATCGATAGATTCAGACCTTATGGCTCAACTATTCTCAATATAACTCCTGACCATCTTGACAGGTATTCAAACATGGATGAGTATTTAGACGCTAAGTGTAGGATCTTCATGAATCAGGGACAATCCGATTTTATTGTCCTAAATGCCGATGACCCATATACACCTAAGATATTACAAAAGATAAATGCCTCTCCAAAAAACAATCAAGTTGAGGTCTTTTTCTTTAGCAGAAGACATGTGGTAGAGGGGATATACTGTCTTGATAATGAGATAAGATTAAACATACCACGCAGAAGACTCGAGCGACTTATCATCAAGGTTGATGAAGATGCAGTGGACTTGAGTCTAAATCCAGAGACATTTTTTATCAAAGGCACTCACAACATAGAAAATGTGATGGCAGCCGCCTTGATGACGTTATTGTGTGGTTGCAAAAGAGACGCCATTAAACATGCGGTAGTTTCATTTAAAGGGTTAGAGCACCGCCTTGAGTTTGTAAGAGAGATTGATGGCGTCTGTTACATAAACGATTCAAAGGGGACAAATGTGGGTGCAGTTGCCAAATCCTTAGAGGGTTTTAAGACACCTGTTATATTAATTGCTGGCGGAAGGGGTAAGGGGAGTGACTTCTCATACCTAAGACCATTTGTAAAAGACAGGGTAAAGGCATTGATACTGATTGGTGAGTCTGCAGAAAAGTTAAGGCAGGCGCTTAGTGATATGGTTGATACGTATTCTGTTGATTCACTCAGGTCAGCTGTTTTAAAGTCAATGGATCTGGCAAAGAGGGGAGATACGGTCCTGTTATCTCCAGCCTGTGCGAGCTTTGATATGTTTAGGGATTTTGAGGATAGGGGAAGGCAGTTTAAACAGATCGTAATGGGGCTATGAAGTTATTAATAGACAAATGGTTGTTGCTCATAGTCTTCATCCTCATCATGATCGGTCTGGTTTCGGTATATAGCTCTACTTCTGTTATCTCGCCTGATGAGATTCAAAAAGGCATCGAGAAGGGTGTAAATGTTAGCCCATTTGGTCTTCTGAAAAAACAACTCTTCACATTCTTTATAGGGCTGTTTGCCCTCTTTTTGGCATACAAGATAAGGTTAACCCATCTAAAGATATTAACCATACCTCTACTGCTTATATCCCTCATAGCACTCTTACTTGTCTTTACCAGTTTAGGGGTTAGTGCTGGCGGTGCGAGAAGGTGGATAAGGGCGTGGCCCAGCGTATTTCAACCATCAGAACTCGTAAAACTATCCATTGTGGTCTTTGTAGCATGGTTTTTAAGCAGTAGGTATTTTAATCGTGATAGTGTCAAGTCATTCCTAATACCAATAGCGGTGATGGTGGTCTTTCAGGTGATCCTAATAAAACAGCGAGACTTTGGTGCCGTGATGAGCCTTGGGATACTCACTGTTACTATGCTATTTATTGGTGGAGTGAGGCTAAAATACATAGGTCTTTTGAGCCTTGTTGCTATACCATTTATAGTAAAACTTGCCCTTGAGCCTTACAGGTTAAAGAGGATCACAGCATTTCTTGATCCATGGCGAGACCCCTTAGGGAGTGGTTTTCAACTTGTCCAGTCATTTATCGCATTAGGAAGTGGTGGTGTTACAGGGGTTGGTCTGGGCGAGGGCAAGCAGAAACTGTCTTACCTTCCAGAGATACACACAGACTTCATCTTTGCACTTATCGGGGAAGAGTTGGGCTTTATAGGGACATCCGTTGTGATAGTACTGTTTATTTTATTCATGATGAGGGGGCTTTGGATTGCAAAGGAATCTCACGACACCTTTTCGGCATATTTAGCATACGGGATTACCTTTATGATATCTTATCAGGCTTTGATAAACTTTTTGGTGGTAACAGGCATGATACCCACAAAGGGCTTGCCCCTGCCTTTTATCAGCTACGGCGGCTCCTCATTGTTCATAAATATGATCGCTGTGGGCATACTGCTAAATGTAGCAAAGATCAACAAGCAACACAGGATGCTCAACTTACAGGCAAAATCAATATATCACAACGAACCTGTAACCATGTATATACCATCACAAGGCAGTAATGTGGCTGAAGATAAGGGGATAAAGCCACTTTACTGTCTCAACAGAAAAACTAATCTTGTCGTTTAATTATGAGGATAATTATTGCAGGAGGTGGTACAGGTGGGCATCTCTATCCTGCAATCGCTGTTGCAGAAGAGATCATCAAAAATGATACCTCAAAAAAGACCAAAAAGTCTGACATACTCTTTGTTGGCACAGAGCAGGGTATCGAAAAAAAGGTAGTTCCCCTTGAGGGTTATAATATAGAGTTTTTGAAGGTTGAGGGCTTCGTTGGTAAATCTTTAAAAAAGAAACTCAGATCACTTTTCCTCTTTGCCTTATCATTCATAACTGCATTTAGGATTATTGATAGGTTCAGACCAAAGGTCGTAATTGGTTCCGGTGGTTACGCATCTCTAACAATGGGTTTAGTGGCTAAGGTATTTGATATCCCGGTCGTTATCCTTGAGCAAAATTCCATACCGGGTCTTGCAAACAGGATAATGGGTAGGTTTGCAGATGCAATATGCGTGACGTATGAAGAGAGTATTGAGCGATTCCCTAAATCGAGGATATACCATACTGGCAACCCTGTGAGGGATGGTATCTTCAAAGGTGATGCTCAAAGGGGGGTTGAGACATTTAAGATTGACAAGGCAAAAAAGACGATCTTTATATTTGGTGGTAGCCTCGGTGCACATGCAATCAACAGGGCAATTATCGACACACTGCCATATCTCCTTGATTTAAGGCTATACATACAGTTTATACACCAAACGGGGGAGAAGGATTTTGAAGAGGTAAGATCAGCCTATCAAAAGGCTGGCTTTCAATCTGTGGTTGAAAAATACATTTATCAGATGGCGGATGTATATGTCATCTCTGA
>JBDNDH010000035.1:0-8325 GCA_046719235.1 Thermodesulfovibrionales bacterium | reverse complement strand
GAAGGGACTGTTACATTTCAGAGTCAGGGATACTGGGATTGGCATATCTGAAGGGGATAAGGAAAGGATATTCAAGGCCTTCGCACAGGCTGATCTTTCAACCACCCGTCAATACGGAGGCACTGGCTTAGGACTAACCATATCAAAGGCACTTGCAAACAAGATGGGAGGAGATGTCACAGTTGAAAGCGCCTTATCAAAAGGCTCAGTCTTTGATTTTCACATCGAGATTGAATATAAGCCAGATTATACAGAACAGAAAGAGAAGCTACCAATATGTAGCGCCCTAGTCTGCGATGATAATCTGAGAATCTGTGAGATTCTACAGCAGTATCTTGGCTCATGGGGTATTGAGACTACCTACTGTCATGATGGCTTATGTGCACAAAAAATCCTAAAAGAAAACACCTTTGACTTGCTTATCATCGATTCAGAGATGCCAGATCAAAGCAGCCTCTATACACTAAAACTCCTGTTCAACAGCAATCTCATTGACATCAACAAAACACAGGTCATAATGCTGACTACCCTGATAGACGAGTCTGTGATATACGATACCTTTGAAGGCCATGTCAAAAATCTTAAAATGATCTCAAAACCTGTCAATAAGAGGGTATTGCTACACACCATTAAAGACAGATCTGCTGGTAGGTATCTATATGTTACTAAAACTGCGATAGAAACAGATGTGGTATCACAAGACAAACTTGCCGATCTACAAAAGACCATTATGATCGTAGAGGATGTGATTGTCAATACCCTATTGGTTAACTCAATGATAAACTCCTTGATGCCAAAGGCAAAGGTAGTTGCGGCAAAGAACGGGAGGGAGGCTATAGATGTCTTTAAGGCAAACGAGGTTGATCTAATCCTTATGGATGTGCAGATGCCAGAGATGGATGGCTTAGAGGCAACACGAAGTATCAGAGAGATACAACAAAACAGAAAAGTGCCTATAGTTGCACTCACAGCAGGTGCACTGAAAGAAGAACGAGACCGTGCCTTAGAGGCGGGGATGGATGATTTCCTTGCAAAGCCCATTGAAACTGACTCTTTAAGAAGACTCTTTGAGAGGTTTTTTATCCAAAGTGAAAGAAGCCCCGAAAATAGACAGGACATGATAGTTACCTGTGAGCACTTTGACAGTGACGGGTATATGAAATCAATCGAGAATAACCCTGAAATAAAGGCAAAAATGTTTGAACTGTGTAAGGTGAAACTAAGTGAGTTTATGAAGGATCTACAAGACAGTATAACCAACAGAGATTTTGAAAAAGGCGCCCTTACAGCACATTCTGTCAAAGGTATGGCAAGAACTATGAGATTTTTAAAACTTGCCGATCTCTCCCATGAGATGGAACTACAACTAAACGAGAGAAATCTCGATAGTGTCAATTGCTTATTGATATCACTGCTTGAAGAGGTAGAGATAATCAGGCAGATATTAGATTCCTGATCACAGATGGGATTTCCATCACTGCACCGAACGTTATCATTACAGACAAAAAAATACTTTAAATCAACATAATTATGTTACTAAAGTCGGTAGGCTCAAAGACTTTATGTACCCAAAAAATGCAATTAATAGGTAAATCTATCGGACATAGATGCCTTCAAAGCCTTTGAACTGCAACAAGGTTCATCTAAATGTATCGCCCCTGATTCACAATAGTGATGATTACATAAAAATGTGTAGTTAGAAATCAGGGCGCTACATGTGTAAAGGTGTTGCAACAAAGTCTTTTCAGGCATCTATGTCCGATGAAAGACAAGTTTGGTTGCATTTTCTGGGTTAAGGGTAGTTTGTATAGATAACAATGACTTATAAATTTTATCTGACAATCTCAGGAGATTTGTTATTCTAACTTGATCTCCTCTCTCTGACCATTAACAACAACATAAGAAATATCAGGTGCTACATAGTTGTTGTTATCTTCTGCATGGATCTGGATGCCTGTAATCATGGCATAATCTATTTGTGATGGGTCTGCTATCTGATTTATTAACCCTTCCAGTGATCTTTGTGTAATGTCTCTTGTTAACTTTGTCAAAGATAGGAGATCAGAGACACCCTTTTTATCTAAGCCCTTTAAAAGTTTACCCTTGAGGATGCTGAATTCTGCATCATTCTCATCAAATGTAGTGTTTAAGATGCCCTTATTTAGCTCGTTATAAAAACCAACTAACGCCCCACAGGCTGTGGATTCGGCAATTCCAAATCTCGAACACTTGCCAAGTTCAAGGTCTTTTGAGATTGCAATGTGAGGTAAGGCATAAAAGACATATTTTCTCCTTTGTTCTGTCTTTGGGGCGTGACTCATCCCAGCCCTCAAGGCGGTTTCCCCGGCAATAAAAATTGCTGCAAGGCTTGAGAGGTTAAATGCCTCGCCCCATTGGTTGTGTATGTGATTAATTAAAGACTGACAGATCTCATCTCTACATAAACATACCAATGCCAATGTGTTGTTTGCGTTAAAACCAAGAGGTCTTAGGGCGTAGTATGTCTTTTTGATAAAGTCCTCTTCAGTAAAGTAAACAGTGAAATAATTGCTTAATGATTGAACGGTCTTATTCATAATCACTCCTTATAAAATGAAGATTTTTGTTTTATTGAACTTCTATTAAGGTTTTGAATGTTTTATGGTATTTTAGCATGTATTGTTATCATCTGCAATCAGCGGTGCTTTTATATCCTTGAATTTTAGCGTTGAATCATATAGACTATCTGATTATTTAAATTGGACAAATTTCAAGGGGGTGTTTAGATGTCAAAGGCTGGAGAGACGGTGACTAAAAAGAAGTCAACCAATGAAAAGACAAAATCATCTGCAGGAAAGAAGTATGTGTATTTCTTTGGTGCAGGCAAGGCAGACGGAAGGGCTGATATGAAAAATCTGCTCGGTGGCAAAGGGGCTAACTTAGCAGAAATGGTAAATCTGGGCATACCAGTCCCACCAGGGTTTACCATTACAACTGAGGTTTGCACCATTTACTATCAAAACAATAAGAAGTATCCCAAGGAACTCAAACAGCAAGTGGATGCAGCAATAGCTAAGGTTGAAAAGATTATGGGTAAAAAGTTTGGAGACCCTAATAATCCTCTCTTATTTTCCGTTCGTTCAGGTGCAAGGAGTTCGATGCCTGGGATGATGGAGACGGTTTTAAATGTGGGGCTTACCACCAGGACGATACCAGGTATGATAAAAAAGACGAATAACGAGAGATTTGTTTATGATGCTTATAGAAGACTGCTGATGATGTATTCCGATGTAGTTATGGAAAAGGCAGCAGGTATTGAGCCTGAAGACGGACATGGTATAAGGCATAAACTCGAATACGAGATGGAAGGTTTGAAGAAAAAAAAGGGCTATACCTCTGACCTTGACCTCAATGTGGATGACCTAAAATACCTCTGTGACAGATTCAAGGTAATCATAAAGGAAACATTGGGCAAGGAATTCCCAGATGATCACAACGAACAATTATGGGGTGGAATTGGTGCGGTGTTTCAATCTTGGATGGGCAAGAGGGCTGTTTCTTATAGGAAGATAGAAAAGATACCCGATGACTGGGGGACAGCGGTTAATGTGCAGACTATGGTATTTGGAAACACTGGTGAAAACTCAGCAACTGGTGTAGCATTTACCAGAAATCCTGCAACAGGTGAAAATGTCTTTTATGGCGAATGGTTACCAAACGCACAGGGTGAGGATGTAGTGGCTGGACTAAGAACACCAAACCCTGTAAACAAGGCTGGCAAGACTGAGGATACAAAGCATCTGCCATCACTTGAAGAGAAGATGCCAAAACTCTACAAGCAATTGCTTGCTATTGAGAAGAAATTAGAGCGTCACTACAAGGATATGCAAGACATCGAGTTTACAATAGAAGATGGTGTATTGTGGATGTTGCAGACAAGGGTAGGAAAACGAAACGGTCAGGCAGCAATCAGAATGGCGGTTGAGATGGCTAAGGAAAATCTTATAAAGAGAGAGACAGCCATACTTAGGGTTAAGCCTGATCAGATAGATGAACTACTGCATCCAAGTGTTGACCCAGCGGCAGAGAAAAAGGCTGTAGAACTGGCAAAGGGATTACCAGCAGGTCCTGGTGGTGCTACTGGAAGGATAGTTTTCACAGCAGACGATGCAGAGGCTTGGAAGAAGAGAGGTGAGAAGGTCATCCTTGTAAGAAATGAAACCTCACCAGAGGATGTCCATGGTATGCATGCTGCAGAGGCTATTCTTACTGCAAAGGGTGGAATGACCAGTCATGCTGCCCTTGTTGCAAGGGGATGGGGTAAATGCTGTATAGTTGGTTGTTCGGCATTAGACATTGATTTACATAATAGGGTTTTGAGGGTTGCCGGTAAAACTCTAAAAGAAGGTGACTGGATTACACTCAACGGCACAAAGGGCAGGGTATATGAAGGCAAACTACCATTACTGCCTGCTGACCCAGAACACAACAAGTGGTATAAAGAATTGATGAAATGGGCTGACCAATTTAGAAAAATTGGTGTCAGGGCTAATGCAGATACACCAGAGGATGCAAAACAGGCAAGGATATATGGGGCTCAGGGGATAGGTCTTTGCAGGACTGAGCACATGTTTTTTGGTCCAGACAGGATAAAGGCAGTAAGGGAGATGATACTCTCTGACAACACTGAAGACAGGAGAAAGGCTCTTGCCAAACTCTTGCCTTTTCAGAAACAAGACTTTATAGGTATCTTTGAGGCAATGCAAGGGCTGCCTGTAACTATAAGATTACTTGACCCACCACTTCATGAATTCCTACCACAAAAGGAAGAGGACCTTGTGGAGCTTTCAAAAGAGATGGGGGTATCAGTTGAGGCATTAAAGGCAAAAAACAACTCTCTGCATGAGTTTAATCCTATGTTGGGTCATCGTGGTTGTCGTCTTGGTATAACCTACCCAGAGATTTATGAGATGCAGGTTCAGGCAATCATGGAGGCTGCTTGTGAACTTACCAAGAAAAAGGTAAAGGTCTTACCAGAGATAATGATACCTCTTATTGCACACGTTAGCGAGCTTATTAAATTGAGGGAGTTGACTGTTGAGACTGCCACGAGGGTGCAAAAGCAGTATGGGGTTAAGGTTAACTATACCGTAGGCACAATGATTGAGTTGCCGAGGGCATGTGTTACATCCAATGAGATTGCCCAATTTGCAGACTTCTATTCCTTTGGCACTAATGATCTTACACAGACTGTTTTTGGTCTCAGTAGGGATGATGCTGGGAGATTCTTGCCATTCTATGTAGAAAATAAATTTCTAGCTGATGATCCATTTATATCTATAGATCAAAGCGGTGTTGGTGAACTCATGAAGATGGCAGTAGAAAAGGCAAAGAAGGTTAAGAAGGATATTAAATTAGGCATATGTGGTGAACACGGTGGGGAACCAAAGTCAGTTGAGTTTTGTCACAAGATTGGTCTCAACTATGTGAGTTGTTCGCCATTTAGGGTCCCTATAGCCCGTTTTGCAGCAGCACAGGCAGCACTTAGAAAATAAACACTCCCTCCCCTTTCACCTGATCTTTTTAGGTGAAGGGGGAGTTTCCCTTTTGCCGTTAAATAAGGAGTTTTAGCCATATCTACAGTTTACGGTAACACCTCAGGTCTCAAGAAGGCTTTCATCCAAAAACTTGAAAAGATATACAGGCGTAGGATACCGCCCAATCAGCTAATCACTCAGGAACTATGCAAATATCTCACATCTTTGTCTGACGAAATAAAGAGACAGCTGGGTATTATTATCAATCGTGAGGGGATTATTACACATCTAATAGTTGGTGACTCTAATAGTGTGTTTATACCATCTCTTGAGGATTACAAACTTGGTAGGAGCCCTTTAAGGAGACTTAGATTCATCCATACACACCTCACAGAAGAAGGTTTAAATAATGAGGATTTAACAGACCTCGCACTCTTGAGATTTGACATTATATGTGTGGTGACGATTAAACAATCGCTACCACATAAAATACACTATGCCTACCTATTGCCAGAGGGTAGTTTGACGAGGTTTGAGGTAGTATCCACAGATTTTTACCAACTCAATCTCAATTTTAGGTCGTTTATAGATGACCTTGAGTCCCAGATGCAGAGGCAGATAGTCCTATTAAGGAGACCCGATAGGGAACAGGCTATCTTGGTTGGTGCTGATACCTTACCGAAGTATGAGTTAGAGGACTCTCTATTTGAGTTGAGACAACTCGCAGAGTCTGCAGGTGTGGATGTCTTAGATAGCACAATTCAAAGACTCAAAGAGATAAACCCAAAGTATCTCTTGGGTGAAGGCAAACTCAAGGAGATACTAATAAATGCTATGGGGAAAGGGGCAACAATGCTCATCTTCGATAGGGAATTAAGCCCATCACAGGCGAGGGCAATTGCAGATATGACAGAACTGAAGGTTATTGATAGGACACAGCTGATACTTGATATATTCGCAAGACGTGCCCACAGTAGAGATGGTAAGGTTCAGGTAGAATTAGCCCAACTAAAGTACATGCTACCTCGTCTAACCGGTAAAGGCACGGCTATGTCGAGACTCATGGGGGGTATTGGAGGCAGAGGACCTGGTGAAATGAAGCTTGAGATAGATAGAAGAAGGATCAGAGAGAGGATATCTCAACTTGAAGAGGATCTAAAGAGTCTCACATCTGCAAGGATACAGCGTAAAAAGAAGAGGATTACGCAAGGCATTCCCATAATCTCAATTGTTGGTTACACAAATGCGGGTAAATCAACATTGTTAAACGCCCTTACGAATAGTGATACATTTGTTGAGGATAAGATGTTTGCCACATTAGATACTGCCACAAGAAGACTGAAGTTTCCACGGGAAAGGGAGGCAATAATCACGGATACCGTTGGCTTCATTAGGGACTTACCATCAGACCTCATGACTGCCTTTAAGTCAACCCTTGAAGAACTCAATGACGCACATCTCTTGATACACCTTGTTGATATATCAAATCCTCTCTTTCATCAGCATATACAGTCTGTGAACAACACCTTAAGGGATTTAGGTTTAGACAAAAAGACAACGCTCTTGGTGTTTAACAAGATAGACTTGATTGCTACTGAAGAAGTAAACTATATATGTCAACGCTATGGAGGCATTGGTATTTCAGCAAATGATAGAACCACGTTGTTTAACTTGTTAAACGAGATTGAGAGTGTGCTTTGGCATGACTTCAAAACAAGGATTGATTAGAGATAGAAGTGTTTAAGATAGATCTTCACATACACACACGCAATAGTGGAGACAACTCTACCGACCCTGAAGATATAATCGAACAAGCCATCGAAGTAGGGCTTGATGGAATAGCGATTACAGAACATGATTATTTTTGCTTATCTGAAGAGGTAGAACCCCTCATAGATAAATACAAAGACAGGTTAGTGATTATAAGAGGGGTAGAGTTTACTACATCTCAAGGCCACTGTTTGGTATTTGGTGTTGATACAGACAGATTTTTTAAGGGTAATATTGATATGGATGTCCTTATCAAAGAGGTTGATTCACTTGGCGGCATAGCGATACCATCCCATCCCTACAGGACGATAAATAGTATTGGTGATAGACTCTTTGGTCTATCAGGGCTAAAGGTTATTGAAGGACATAACGGTTGTAATATGAAATACATGAATGATAAGGCTATAGAGGTGTCAAGACAACTAAAAATTCCTTACATAGGTGGATCCGATGCCCATACCGCATTTGATGTAGGTAATTGTTATACTGTTTTCAAGCAAAGGGTAGATAAGGATAATATAGTCTCAAGTCTGAAGGCTGGAGGGTATATATCTGTTGACAATAGAGGATTTGGAAGGATACTAAAATACATAAGAATAGGAGGATACTAATGAAGGTATTATGTTTATTAGGTAGTCCAAGGACAAAAGGCAACAGCGCATGGATGGCAGCTCAGTTGTTAAATAGACTAAAAGGCAAAAAGGGCGTAAAGGTAAAGACCTACTTTTTAAATAAGTTGAAATATAAGGGTTGTATTGCCTGTTATGCATGTAAAACTAAAAGTGAAAACTGTGCACTCAAGGATGACCTAACACCAGTCCTTAATGATGTAAAAGAATGTGATGTTTTAATAATGTCAACCCCAACATATTATGGTGAGGTATCCTCACAGTTGAAGGCATTTATAGATAGGACATTCTCTTTTTTGAATCCAGACTATGTCACAAATCCTAAGAAAAGCCGCCTTGATGAAGGTAAAAAACTTGTCTTTATAATTGCTCAAGGGCATCCTGATGAGGAGTTTTTTAAGGATGTATTT
>JBDNDH010000034.1:0-8509 GCA_046719235.1 Thermodesulfovibrionales bacterium | reverse complement strand
ACCAAGACCAGAACCTCTTCCCCTGCCTACCCTCACAGGTTTCTTTTTGCTATCTTTAGCTGGTTTTAGTTCAAAAATCTTCATTGTATTGAAAATCCCTCCGTTACGATTTGTTTGCGGTCATACCGTTACTCTGTCCTTCGTCTTGAGCGGGGTCCTCATCTACCTTCCCTCTAATCTTTTTGACGTACTCAGGATCCTTGAGATTAGACAAACCGTTTAATGTTGCCTTCACTGTGTTGAAGGGATTATGACTTCCGAGTGACTTTGCAACAATATCCTGTACGCCTGAGACCTCAAAAACAGCCCTTACTGCACCCCCAGCAATTATACCTGTCCCCTTTTTTGCAGGGTTTATAACTACTGAGTTAGAGCCATACACACCTACTATCCTATGAGGGATAGTACCATCTATGAGGGGAAATTTCATGAGCCTTTTCTTTGCCTGATCAACCGCCTTTCTTATCGCCTCTGGGACCTCAGCAGCCTTGCCCTTACCCATCCCAACTATACCTGCCTCATTTCCAACAACTACCAAGGCGCTAAAAGAAAACCTCCTACCACCCTTTACAACCTTGGCAACCCTGTTAATAAAAACAACCTTATCTTTCAGATTGAGACCTTCAGGGTCTATACGATCAGCCTTCACCATTCCTCCCTGAGAATTGATTTAACTTTTAGATTTTTAGATTTTTTATTCATGAAGATTAAAAGTCCATACCTTTTTCACGCATTGCATCCGCAATAGCCTTTATACAACCATGATATTTATACCCACCCCTATCAAATACAACAGCCTTAATCCCTTTATTAAGCGCCCTTTCCGCAACCAGTTTGCCAGTTTCAATAGCCATTTTGATATTACTCTTGTTAGTAGAGATATCAGAGAAGGCCTTATCTCTTGTTGAGGCAGATACAAGCGTGTTACCCTTAACATCATCAATTATCTGAACATAGATATGTTTGAGACTCCTGTAAACACTAACCCTCGGTCTTTCAGTTGTCCCTTTAATCCTCTTTCTTATCCTATCGTGTCTTCTCTTTCTTTTAATCTCTTTTTCTTCCAATGAAAGGCCTCCAAAATTTGATTATTTCTTTCCTGTCTTACCAGCCTTTAATTTTAGTTTCTGGCCAGCATACCTTACACCTTTTCCTTTATATGCATCTGGCGGTCTAATGCTCCTGATATTAGCCGCTGTCTGACCTATAAGCTGTTTATCAACCCCTTTTAATGTAATGGTCGTTTGCTTTTCGTCTACCGTCGCTGTTATCCCTTGAGGTAAGGCAAACTCCACAGGATGTGAGTATCCGAGTGAGAAAATCAGGCTATTACCTTTTAGCTGTGCCTTATATCCAACCCCTGTAATCTCTAATACCTTTTGATACCCTTGCGATAAACCTGTGACCATATTGGCTATAAGAGTTCTCGCCAGACCATGTAAGGCCCTATCATTTTTCTCATCGCCTTTTCTTGTAACGTTTATCTTGTTGTCCTTTATCTCCACATCAATGTTTGATGGTATGCGGTACGATAACTCACCTTTATTGCTCTTTACCTTTATAACAGAATCTGCAACATCTATCTGCACCCCTTGTGGTATTTCAATAGGTTTCTTACCTATGCGAGACATCTTTAGACCTCCTTACCATACATGACATAACACCTCTCCTCCGACACCCTTAATTCTGCATTCTCTATCTGTCAATATCCCTTTTGAAGTTGTGATAATGGCAATACCAACGCTTCCCATCACCTTTGAGATGTTATCTTTACCAACATACATCCTTCTACCTGGTTTGCTTACACGCTTTAATCCGTTTATTACTGATTCGTTTGTCTCAGTATATTTAAGGGTTATCCTTAATAAGCCCTGTCTCTTGTCCTTAATTATTTTATATGACTTTATAAAACCCTCATCTTTGAGTATCTTTGCCACCTCAACCTTGATCCTTGAGGCTGGGACATCAACCTTTTCACTCTTAATCTGTATAGCATTTCTTATCCGTGTCAACATATCTGCAATAGGATCTGTCATCATATCAGCACCCCTCTACCAACTTGATTTTGTTACGCCAGGGATCTGCCCTTGTAAGGCTAACATCCTAAAACATATCCTACATATATTAAACTTCCTGATATAACCTCTTGGTCTTCCACAAAGCTTACACCTATTGTAAGCCCTAACCTTAAACTTAGGCGGCCTCTTTTGCTTTTCAATCATACATACCTTAGCCACATATTCCTCCTCATTTTCTAAATGGCATCCCAAAATACCTTAATAAAGCCTTGCTTTCTTCATCATTTTTTGCTGACGTGCATATAGTAATGTCAAGCCCATGAACAGTTTCTACCTTGTCATAATCAATCTCTGGAAAGATATACTGTTCCTTTAAGCCAAAAGAATAATTTCCCCTTCCATCAAAAGACTTTGTAGAAAGCCCCTTAAAATCTCTTATCCTCGGTAACGATAAATTTATCAATCTATCTAAAAACTCGTACATCCTGTTACCCCTTAAAGTAACCTTACAGCCCAGGGGGACGCCTTTTTTGAGCTTAAACCCTGCGATTGCCTTTTTTGATTTCGTAATAATTGCTTTTTGTCCTGTAATCATAGAAAGTTCCTTTTCAGCGGCATCAAGAAGTTTTATATTCTGTGTAGCCTCTCCAAGTGTCACATGCACCATCACCTTTTTAATTGCAGGCACCTGCATTATATTTTTATATGAAAAATCTTGTAACATCTTAGGGATGATCTCTTCTTTATATTTTTGTTTGAGTCTTGGCGTCATGATTAATCTATGACCTCCTTACACTTTTTACACTCCCTCACCTTCTCCTCATCAGATAAAAATCTCACACTTATCCTTGTAGGCTTATTACACTTTGGACATACTAACATCACATTGGACTTATGTATAGGTCCTTCCTTTTCTATAATACCGCCCTGTGCATACTTACGCGAGGGTTTCATGTGTTTCTTTATGATATTAACACCTTCAATCAATACCCTCTCTTTAGAGGGGTTAACGGATATCACTCTACCCTTTTTGCCTTTTTCTTTACCCGTAATAACTATCGCTGTATCACCCTTCTTGATTCCTAAACTCATAATCCCCCCTATAAGACCTCTGGTGCAAGGGAGATAATCTTCATAAATTCCTTCCACCTGAGTTCTCTTGCAACAGGACCAAATATTCTTGTACCAATCGGCTCCATCTGATTGTTTATGATAACAACTGCATTCTGGTCAAACCTTATATATGTCCCATCTGACCTTCTTGACTCCTTCTTTGTCCTTACTACAACGGCCTTAACAACAGATCCTTTTTTGACATTCCCATCTGGTATAGCCTCTTTTACACTAACAACAATTACATCTCCAATCCTTGCGTATCTCCTCCTTGAACCCCCAAGGACCCTGATACATTGCACCTTTTTGGCTCCAGAATTGTCTGCCACTTCAAGAATACTTCTTGTTTGTATCATGACTGACTTCCCTCACCTTCAAGAATTTTGATTACTTCCCATCTCTTCCTCTTACTCAATGGCCTGCTTTCAATAATCTCAACCAGATCGCCTACCTTGCATCTTTCTTGCTCATCATGAGCCATGAACCTTGTAGTCTTTTTAATAGTCTTTTTGTATAGTGGATGCTGATAGGCTGTTTTTACAGCAACAACCACTGTCTTTTGCATCTTGTCACTTACTACTGTTCCTCTATAAACTTTTTTGGGCATCTCACAACTCCTCTATTTTTCTAAACAGCCTTTTTAAGATTCTCTTTTTCTGTAATAACCCCAAGTACCCTTGCGATGTCTTTCCTGACCTGCCTGATCCTTCTATTATTTGTCAGTTCTCCTTTTGAAAGCTGAAACCTGAGATTAAATAATTCCTTCCTCAACTCGGTCTCTTTCGTCTTTAACTCTTCGATAGACAATGCCCTCAAATCACTTGACTTCATAACAATGGTTCCTCCCTTTTAACAAATTTGGTTGCTATGGGGAGTTTATGACCTGCCAATGAAAATGCCGCTTTTGCGACCTCTTCACTTACGCCTGAAACCTCATATAGTATCCTGCCGGGTTTCACTACAGCGACCCAAAACTCTGGATTACCTTTTCCCTTACCCATTCTGGTCTCTGCGGGCTTCCTTGTTATTGGTTTATCTGGAAATATCCTAATCCAGACCTTACAGCCCTTTTTCGCCTCTCTTGTTATGGCAACCCTTGCTGCCTCAATCTGTCTGCTTGTAATCCAACCCGGTTCTAATGCCTTGAGCCCATATTCTCCAAAGGAAACCTCAGAACCTCTATAGGCCTTACCCTTCATGTTTCCCTTCTGCATCTTTCTGAACTTTACCTTCTTAGGAGCCAACATAATCCTATTCCCCTGTCATTTTATTTTGAGCATTGCTTGTTAATATATCACCATGATATATCCATACCTTCACGCCAATCTTACCGTATGTAGTCCTCGCCTCAGCGATTCTAAAATCCACATCAGCCCTGAATGTGCTTAAAGGAACCCTACCCTCTCTATACCATTCTGATCTTGCTATCTCAGCACCAGCCAGTCTGCCAGAGCACTGCACCTTTATCCCTAATGCCCCATATCTCAGGGCAGAAGCCACAGCCCTCTTCATTGCCCTTCTGAATGCAACCCTCTTTTCCAACTGCATAGCAATGTTTTCAGCAACCAGCTGGGCGTCCACCTCTGGCTTCCTAACCTCTTTTATATCAATATTTACTGTTGTTTTTGTCATCTCTTCTATCTCTTTCTTGAGTTTTTCTACCTCAGCACCCTTTTTCCCAATGATTATTCCAGGTCTTGCTGAGTGAATAATTATCTTTATCTTTTGCCCAGGTCTTTCTATCTCAATCCTTGAGACCCCTGCATGCGAAAGTTTTTGCTTGATAATCTTCCTAAGAGTTATATCCTCTATTAACTGTATCCCGTATGCCTTTTTAGCAAACCAACAGGAGTCCCATGTCTTAATTATCCCAAGCCTATTGCCGATTGGATTAGTCTTCTGGCCCAAATCTACACCCCCAGATTTTATGCTTCATTTTTTTGGTTCCTCCTCAAGAATAATCGTTATATGTGATGTCCTCTTTTTAATAATATTTGCCCTTCCCATTGCCCTTGTCTCCATTCTCTTCATTACAGGACCTTGTCCTACATATGCAGTCTTTATCCGAAGCGTATCAATATCTACATAGCGGTTTTTCTGCTCAGCATTTGCGACTGCAGACTTGAGCAGTTTTTCAACCAACCTTGCCGCTCTATAGGGCATAAACCTCAAGGAAGTTAAGGCTTCTGATGCCTTCTTTCCCTTTATTAAATCAATCACCCTTTTTGCCTTTAGGGGTGTAGTTCTTGCCATTCTTAAGATAGCCCTTGTTTCCATAGATTATCCCTTCACCGTAGATTTTTTTTCAGACCCCGCGTGACCCTTAAAGGTGCGTGTAGGGGCAAACTCACCCAACTTATGACCAACCATATTTTCTGTAATATATACAGGTATAAACTTTTTACCATTATGAACCGCAAAGGTTAAGCCTATAAAATCAGGCAATACCACAGACCTCCTTGACCAGGTCTTTATCATCTTTTTGTCGCCTGAAGTCAAGGCGATGTTGACCTTTTTAAGGAGTTTTGCATCTACAAAAGGACCTTTTTTCAGCGACCTTGGCACTTAGTCGTCCCTCCTTTATTTTCTCTTTGTTACAATAAACTTGTCGGTTTTCTTGTTTTTACGGGTTTTTATACCCTCAGGCTTTCCCCAAGGAGTGCATGCTGGTCTTCCACCAGAACTCCTTCCCTCACCACCACCAAGTGGATGGTCTATAGGGTTCATAGCAACTCCCCTAACAATAGGCCTTCTTCCGAGATGCCTTATCCTACCAGCCTTCCCATAAGATATATTTTCATGGTCAGAGTTACCAACCTGTCCAACTGTTGCCATGCACTTTATAAAGATCTTTCTTACCTCTCCTGATGGGAGCTTAATCTGTGCATATTTGGATTCTTTTGCTACAAGCTGGGCAGACATTCCCGCAGCCCTGACTATCTTGCCTCCTTGACCAGGTTTAAGTTCAATATTATGGAGCATAGTCCCAAGTGGAATAGCCTCAATAGGCAAGGCGTTACCGATCTTTATCTCTGCGTCTGGACCAGACATAACGGTCTCTCCTATACCTAAATCTTGAGGTGCAATGATGTATCTGTATTCACCGTCTGAATACTTCAGCAGGGCAATGTTGGCAGATCTGTTGGGGTCATACTCAATGGCGACCACTTTTGCAGGAATGCCAATCTTATCCCTTTTGAAGTCTATTATCCTGTATTTAATCTTGTTGCCGCCTCCCCTATGCCAGGCAGTAACCCTACCCGAATTATTCCGTCCGCCATGCTTCTTGAGATTAACAGTCAATGGCTCATGGGGCTCTTTATCCGTTATGTTGTCTTTAGTTAAGATAGTCTGAAATCTTCTACCTGGTGAGGTAGGTTTATGTTTCTTGATAGCCATGTTATATTCCCTCTATTAAGTCTAATTTTTCCCCTTTTTTAAGGGTAATTATTGCCTTCTTTTTGCTTGGTCCGAAACCCTCAAACCTTCCAAATTTCCTCTTCTTTTTACGCTCATTTATGGTTGCTACCTTTTCTACCTTTACCTTAAACAACTCCTCTACTGCCTTTTTGATCTCATGTTTGTTGGCATCTTTATTGACCTGTAGAAGTATCTTGTTTTCGCCTTCTTTTAAAAACATTCCCTTTTCTGTAAAAAGGGGTTTGGCTATCACATCATAGATGTATTTCATTGCTCATCTCCCCCTTGCTCCTTTTGTATCTCTTCAAGGGCCTCAGAAGTAAATACAATATAATCGTAGATTGATATCTGATAGGTATTGAGTTCTTTTACGTAGGTAACATCAACATTGGGCAGATTTCTAAATGACAAATATACATTCTTATCAATGTCTTTTGTTACTATTAAGACAGTCTTATCACTCAGTCCAAGACTCTCAATTATCTTAATTGCTTCTTTAGTCTTTGGGTTATCAATCTTGATGTTATCTACAACGACTATCTGTGAGTCATTAAACTTCATTGTGAGAGCCTTAAAAAAGGCATTTTTCTTTATCTTCTTGGGGAGTTTTATCGAATAATCCCTCGGCTGTGGTCCAAATACTATTCCACCCCCACGCCATAAAGGGGATCTGATGCTACCATGACGAGCCCTTCCAGTATGCTTTTGTCTCCATGGCTTTTTTCCCCCGCCACTTACAAGTGCCCTTGTCTTTGTTGCGTGTGTGCCTTGTCTCTGGTTGGCAAGATACGCTACTACAGCAGTGTGCACAATTGATGGATCGCTTTGATTGTCAAATATATCTTGGCGCAATGCCATCTTACCAGTAATATTGTTGTTTATATCCCTAACGTTTATCTCAAGCATCCTATCCTTCCTTCCTGATCTCTACTATTGAGTTATTCGCACCAGGTAAAGCACCTTTTATCAAGATTAGATTTTGCTCAGGCATAACATCGACAACAGTCAGGTTTCTGATAGTAACCTTCTCATTACCCATATGCCCTGCCATCCTCTGCCCTCTCCAGACCCTCGATGGAAAGGAGCTTGCTCCGATAGAGCCCGGTGCCCTATTAAACATAGAACCATGTGTATCAGGACCACCCTTAAACCTATGTCTTTTCATAACACCCTGAAAGCCCTTACCTTTTGTAGTACCAGCAACTGAGACCTTATCCCCCTTTGAAAAGATGTCTACCTTTATATAATCACCTACCTTGATCTCACCGTCAGTTGGCAGATCTATCTCTCTTAAAATCTTATATACAGGTAGCCCCTTCTTTTTAAAGACTCCTAAATAAGGCTTGGTAAAACCCTTCTCTTTTCTGCTTTCAATAAAACCTACCTGAACAGCAGAATATCCGTCCTTTGCCTTATCTTTCAGGTCAATCACCCTACATGGACCTGCCTCTACAACCGTTACGGGCACTACATTGCCCTTTTCTAAATATATCTGTGTCATACCAATCTTTCTACCAATGATACTTTTCATATCTTTATCTCCACATCCACCCCAGATGGCAACTCCAGCTTTTTAAGCGCTTCAAGGGTATCCGGGGTCATATCTATATCTATCAACCTCTTATGTGTTCTGATCTCAAATTGTTCCCTTGACTTTTTGTCCACATGAGGAGACCTTAATACTGTATACTTATTGATCTTTGTAGGTAACGGTATTGGTCCTGATATGCTTGCACCTGTTTTTTGTGCAGTCATTACTATCTCTCTCACAGACTGGTCAAGGAGTCTATGGTCATAAGCCTTTAGTTTTATGCGTATTTTTTGATTCACTGTTATTACCCCAACACCTCGGTGACGACACCAGCACCTACTGTCCTTCCACCTTCCCTTATCGCAAACCTCAACTCCTTCTCCATCGCTATCGGCGCTATCAACTCTACACTTATCGTCACATTGTC
>JBDNDH010000330.1:0-2533 GCA_046719235.1 Thermodesulfovibrionales bacterium | reverse complement strand
ATAGATGTCTTGTATGCCTTTGATACCGTTTACACCTTTTAGGGCAGACTCCCAGTTTGTCTTTAGTCCCAGACCGAGTGATGTAACTATGCCAAGCCCTGTGACTACTGCCTTGTTTTTTGACATTCTATCCCTCACTTACACTTATCCCACTGTAATAGTGAAACCATCTCTTGAGCATATCAGTATCTACATTGTGGAAATGGCCATAGATAATCCTATCTATGACTGCTATCTCATTACCATCAACAGTGATCCTTGCCCTGCCGAGGGAGTCTCTCTTATTTGTATTGATGATCTCTCCGTGTATTGTGGCTTTGAAGCCGGGTCTGAGGTCTGAGGTCAATCTTACTCCCTCAATGAGGGTCATGATGGATGATAATTTGAAGTCATGGGTATAGATAATTAGCCAGCCCAAGAGTTGAGCCATCGCCTCAATAAATATCACACCCGGGATGAGCGGTTTTTTGGTGAAGTGTTTTCTTAGGAACTCTTCTGACAGTGAAAAGGTCTTTATACCCACAATGTCTTTACCTTTGTTGATCAGTTCTATCTTATCGTAATACAGGAATCTCATCAGACCCTTCCTAATACCAGTGTTGTTACGTTGCCCTCAACGCTCATGGCATTTATCAGTATATGGTATGGGGCGTTCTCAATGTTTTTATTGAAAAGATCCCGTATATAATGGGGGTCTAAAAAGGTTTTGATGGCCAATGCCACATCAAAGGCACCTGCGCAGGCTAACATGTCTCCAAATATCGACTTTGTGCTTAAGACAGTGGGAATAGGATCAAAGATATCTTTTATTGCCCTGTATTCGTTTATACCATCATCGATTTCAGTATCATGGTGAGTGAAGACTATGTCTATCTCATTGGGTGAGATGCCTGCCATCTGAATCGCCATATTCATTGATTTCTCTATGGCTTGGATCGAGACACCCCCCTTTATTTCATCAAATCCAAAGCCCGCACTGAACCCCTTTAGTACAGCAACGGCCTGTAGCCCTCTTTTTTGGGCATTCTCTCGTCTCTCCAAGGATAATGTAACAGCTCCCTCTGATAGACAATATGGTGGAATAGCAGGGGTATTCCCAATCCTGCTTGAATTTGTATTACATAGGACATACCTTACGAGGCTTATTGGTGAGATTATCTCGCTTAAGGCCCCTACAATTGCCACATCTGAATGATGTTCTAAGACGGACATCCAGCCTTCGTAAATGGCATTAAGAGATGAGTCAGAGTGGGGTGAAAAGACCGCATTATCACCCTTTATGCCAAGTCTTATGGCACACTGACACATGGCTATGTTGTTTAGCATCATTAGGGGCCATAAGGGGTATATCTCTCTATATCCCTTCTTAAAAAATTCTGAATAGTTTAACCTGTTATCTCTTGTAGACTTGAGTGTTGATTGTAGGAGGTCATCTACTTCGTAATCAAAGATGCCTAAGGACATGAAGAGACCGATGCCCTCAGGACTTATCTCATCAAGCCTTGATTTTTTGTAGGTAGATTCGGTTGCCTTGATGAGCATCAGGGTATGTTTACGCATAATCCTTGCATCTTTTGATCTCAGTTGAGAGAGGTCAAGATCTAAGGTGTTGTGTTTATTGATATCAAAAAAATCCTCTATACTTTTAAATCTTTGGGTCAATCTTTGGGTTGGTTTTTGCAGAGTAGGGCTGATAGTATCTGCGGAGGTTATTACAACTTCCATTTTATCATAATCCCTTGAATTCACCCAGACACAAACAGGCATTCTGACCGCCAAAACCAAAGGAGTTTGAGATTGCAACCCTGTGTTTCTTTTTCATAGCAATGTTTGGGACATAAAAAAGATCGCACCTTGGGTCAGGGAATTCATAGTTTATCGTTGGCAGTATTGTTGAATCATTAATCCCCATTACGGTAAGTACGGATTCAATCGCCCCGGCAGCAGCGATGGTGTGTCCGAGCATGGATTTGTTTGAACTGATAGGGATTTCCCTTGCCCTTTCACCAAATACCTCTTTTATTGCCATGGTCTCGGTCATGTCGTTTTGTTGGGTTGAGGTGCCATGTGCGTTGATATAATCAACATCGTTTACTGTTAAGCCGGCATCTTTCAGAGCCTTTTTCATCGCTATGACAGCCCCTAATCCCTTTGGATGCATATCTGTGATCCTATAGGCATCTGAAGAGGCACCGTATCCCAATACCTCACCATATATCCTTGCCCCCCTCTTTACTGCATGGTCAATCTCTTCAAGGATAACCACAGCAGATCCTTCGGACATCACAAAACCGTTTCTCTTTCTGTCAAATGGTCTTGATGCAGTCTGAGGTGATGTATATCTCTCTGCGAGGGCTTTTAATGAAATAAAGCCGAGGTATCCAAAGAAGTCTGTTACAGACTCCGCACCCCCTGCGATGAATACATCGGCCTTACCATCAATAATTGTCTTATATGCCTCACCTATTGCCTGTGCACCTGCAGCACAAGCGGAGACAATAACAATGTTAGATCCAAGGGCATCAAAAGTATG
>JBDNDH010000033.1:0-8551 GCA_046719235.1 Thermodesulfovibrionales bacterium | reverse complement strand
AAATAGGTTCCATTAGTAAATGCCTCCTGCTATCCCTGTGGGTATCTGTTAAGTTATAATTTATATCATCATGGGCAAAGAAAACAAAAAGGCTGGGATAATAATAATCGGTGATGAGATACTGACTGGTATGGTCAAAGACACAAACTCTCACTTCATTATCGAACAATTGCGTGACAGCGGTGTGGAGACTGAAAGGATCGTAGTCATAAGAGATAGGATTGATGAGATAAGCGACTGTGTCCTTGAGTTTTCAAACGCATTTGACATCGTATTTACATCTGGGGGTATAGGTCCCACACACGACGATGTGACCATTGAGGCTATCTCAAAGGCATTTGGTGTGACTACAGAGGTAAACTCCATATTACTTGAGCAACTCCATCGGATTATCGGTAAAAAACCAAACGATGTGCAGATGAGGATGGCATTGATTCCCTCTGGAGCAGAGGTGATTGCCCACGATGAAATAGGACTGCCACTTATAAAATTCAAAAATATCTACATCCTACCTGGTATCCCTCAGTGTCTTCAGAGAAAGATTACCTATATCAAAAAGTTGCTAAAGAGCGGACAGAAAAAATACATAAAGCGGGTCTATGTCAATGAGTATGAAAGTGCAATTGCCCTTACACTGAGCCATATTACAGAGAAGGTCACAGGGATAAAGATAGGATCATATCCAGTGCTTGGCAATTCAGAATATAAGGTGATGGTTACGTTTAGTGGTTACAACTTAGATGATGTGGATAGGTCAGCTGATTACTTCATAAGATCCTTGAGTATGGAAAAGGTAATAAGGATAGAAGACTGGGGTAGAGATGAATAGTCCTGCAAGAACCTTGAGCGAGCTGTTATCAGAGGTAAGGTTAACAATCAAGGCAAACTTCACAGAGCTCTACTGGGTAGTGGCAGAGATATCAGAAATAAGAGAGAATCAAAAAGGACACTGCTATCTTACACTCGTTGAAAAACAAGACAACAACATAGTTGCACAATCAAGGGCTAACATGTGGGTCTATGACTACAGAAAACTTATGCAAAAGTTTTCAGAAGCCACAGGTGAAATACTCAAGGTTGGTATGAAGGTAATGATGCTATGTGGTATAGATTTCCATGAGGTATATGGCTTTGGTCTAATCATCAAGGATATAGACCCAGCATACACCCTTGGTGAAATGGCACTAAAGAAAAAACAGACTATCGAGAGACTGAAAAGAGAGGGACTGCTGGACCTAAACAAGTCTCTCCCATTGCCTGTCGTCCCTCAAAGGATAGCAGTTATATCCTCTTCCACAGCTGCAGGCTACGGTGATTTTATCAATCATCTGACCGATAACCCCTACGGCTATGTCTTCAATACAAGGTTGTTTCCAGCTCTAATGCAGGGAGAAGAGGCAAAAGATTCTATCATAGTGGCATTCCAAGATATTCAGAAACAGATATATGACTTTGATGTTGTTGTATTAATCAGGGGTGGAGGCTCAAGTATTGATCTTAGCTGCTTTGACGAATATGACCTCGCAGTAGCGATTGCCCGATATCAGCTGCCTGTCATAACAGGCATAGGGCATGAGAGGGATAAATCTGTGGCAGATATGGTTGCACACACCAGCGTCAAGACCCCGACTGCAGTCGCTGAATTTATATTGTCTGGCGTGAGGAGTTTTGAAGAATTACTAATAGAGATCCATCAGAGGATAAAGACCGTCTCCAGCAAGATTCTTAAAAACAGCACAAATGAACTTGACACCCTCATGCACAGATTTATTTATGGGGCAAAAGACTATAGCAAAAGGGGATTAAACAACCTGCACATAATCGTGCATACCCTGATAAGATCTACAAAGACCCTTTTACAAAGACACAATACCCTCTTGGATAATCTACAAGATACAGTAAGGCTCTTGAGCCCAGAAACTATTTTGAAGAGGGGTTACAGCATTACAACATTTAACGGACAGATCCTAAAAGACCACGCCCTATTAAGAGATGGCGATGTAATAGAAACCACACTCTATAAAGGTAGGCTTAGTAGCATTGTAAAGACTTCTAAAAAGGGGGTAAAGAGGATTAATGAAAAGTCACAAAGACCTTACCTATTTGAAGGCATTGAATGAGTTAAAGGAGATAGTATCTAACATTGAATCACAGGAGATTGATATAGATGTCCTTACAGAAAAGGTAAAGAGGGCGACAGAACTCATCAATTTCTGCAGACACAAACTCAGGTCAACAGAGGAAGAGATAGATAAGATATTTCAAGATAAAAACCTATCCGACACAAGCCAATAGTTCAAACAAGATTCATGTCATTTAAAGAGACAGATTACGATGTAGTAGTGATTGGTGGAGGTCATGCCGGTTGCGAGGCAGCCCTTGCGTCTGCCCGTCTCGGTATGAAGACATGTCTATTTACGATAAACATTGACAGCATCGGACACATGTCCTGTAACCCTGCAATTGGAGGGCTTGCCAAGGGGCATATCGTCAGAGAGATAGACTCACTTGGTGGCGAGATGGCACGGGCTGCAGACTTTGCTGGGATACAGTTTAGGATGTTGAATCTCTCAAAAGGTCCTGCGGTGTGGGCACTCCGCTCACAGGCAGACAGGAATCTCTACAAGATCTACATGCGCAAAACCCTTGAATCTCAACCAAATCTCACCATCAAACAGGCAATAGTTGAACAGATAATCCCAGAAGGTAACAGGATTAGTGGTGTGGTAACAAACCTTGGCGTCTTTTACGGTGCAAAGGCAGTGATAGTTACCACAGGCACATTCCTTAGAGGGCTGATACACATAGGTCTTGAACAGTTTGCTGCTGGTAGGGCAGGAGAGTTTGCCTCCTTAGGACTTTCCGATTCTATAAGGTCACTGGGCTTTGAAATGGGAAGATTAAAGACAGGTACACCACCTCGTATTGATGCCAAGACTATAGACTTCAGCCAGACAGAGATTCAATACGGAGATACCCCCCCTACCCCGTTTTCCTATAGGACAAAGGAGATAACAAACCCCCAGCTGCCTTGTTATATCACATACACAAACGTTAAAACCCATGAGATAATAAAGGGCAATTTAGATCGTTCACCGCTATATGGAGGAAGGATAACAGGCATCGGTCCAAGATACTGTCCATCCATAGAGGACAAGGTTGTCCGTTTTGCAGACAAGGAGAGGCATCAGGTTTTTCTTGAGCCGGAGGGACTTGAGACAAAGGAATACTACGCAAACGGAATATCTACAAGCCTACCTTACGATGTTCAGATAAGGATAGTAAGGAGCATTCCAGGCCTACAAAATGCCGAAATTATGAGACCTGCCTACGCAATAGAATATGATTTTGTATTCCCCACCCAATTGTATCACACCCTTGAGACAAAGTTGATAAAAGGGCTGTTCCTTGCAGGACAGATAAATGGCACATCGGGATACGAAGAGGCAGCAGGTCAAGGACTCATTGCAGGTATAAATGCCGTTATGGATATATGTGGACGACAACCATTGGTTTTAAGGAGAGACGAGGCTTACATAGGTGTAATGATAGATGATCTCGTAACAAAGGGCACAAACGAACCTTATAGGATGTTTACATCCCGTGCGGAACACAGATTGCTCTTAAGACACGATAATGCAGATGTAAGACTAATGCAAAAGGGTAAGGACATTGGACTCATCGATGACGATACATTTAATGAATTCAAAAACAGAAGAAAGGCCGTCTCTGATGAGATAAATCGGCTTAAATCCACAAAGGTATTTCCATCAACATGGTTTAACTCTAAACTTGAGTCAAAAGGCACCTCACCTATTGATAATCCAATCAGCCTTGAGAAGTTGTTAAAACGACCAGAGATCGATATGGATTTTATCTTAGAGGTCTCGCCGTCACAGATAGATTTAAATGTTGCCAAACTGGTTGAGATAGAGGTTAAATATGAAGGATACATCCAGAGGCAATTAGAGGTCGCTGAAAGGATGTCAAGGCTTGAAACAAAGAAAATACCCCCTGATTTCAAATACGAAGGGATAGCAGGTCTATCAAGAGAGGTCGTAGAAAAGTTAAACAAGGTAAAGCCATCAAACATCGCACAGGCAAGCAGGATTCCAGGCATCACACCTGCTGCAATCTCAATATTATTGGTGGCTCTGGAGCGTCATACAAGACAGGGATAACAACAGGAGGTGTGTTGAGATTAACATGTATAGTCATAAGTTTCCTTCTAATGATCGCTAATAACACACATCCCTCTGATCCATATGAGGTATTACGATTGGGGCATATAGGCATAGAAGGCATAAATCAACTGCTTTCGCACGGTGGATACGACAAGTCAGCAAGGATTGAAAGGATATCCAAGTTCTTTAAAGGCATCCCTTACAACGACAAGACCCTCATTGGTAGCAAGGATACAAAAGAGATCTTCGTTATCAATTTAGAAGAGATGGACTGTTTCACATACATCGACTATGTTGAGGCATTAAGCAGGAGTGATAACTTTGATGAATTTAAACAAAACCTAAAAAAGGTAAGGTATAGGGAAGGGAAAATCGATTTCTTAAATAGGCGTCACTTTTTTACAGACTGGGCATTTGATAAAGATGCCCACGCCACAGATGTAACAACCATCATCGCTGGAGATAAGGCTATCTCTGCACATAAGACCCTAAACCTCAAAGCCACAAGGAGGTTTTATTTGGTAGGATTACCAGTGGTTCACCGAACCATCACATACATACCTACAAAGGAGATTGATTCAAAGATTATCGATAGATTAAAGACTGGAGACTACATCGGCATATATACCCACGATAAAGGGCTTGATGTGAGTCATGTGGGTATATTGATTAAGGATGAAAATGGAAAGCCATTTTTCAGACATGCCTCCTCTTTAAGGGGCAAGGTAGTACAGCATTCATTCACCGCTTATATGAGAAATAAGGCAGGTATAGTGGTCTTAAGGACAACATGATAGTTCGCTATCCACATTTGCGGATATACAAAGAAATCATAAGGAGGTTTGGATCATGCTTGATATCAAATATGTAAGGGACAACACCGATGTCCTGATTGATTCATTGAAAAAAAGGGGGATAGATATAGATTTTTCTGAATTCTTAGACCAAAATAATCGGAGGATAAAACTCCTCAAAGAGAGCGAAGACCTACGAAACAAGAGAAACTCCACTTCTACTGAGATAGGAAGGCTCAAGAGGTCAGGTGCTGATGTTACACAGATGATGGATGAGATGAGGAAGGTAGGGGATAGGATAAAGGAGATTGAGGATGAGATAAGGGTTATTGAGGAAGATCAGAGGGATTTCCTGTTGAATATCCCAAACATTCCCCATCCAGATGTCCCTCTTGGAAGGGATGAGACCGAAAATGTTGTTGTAAGACAATGGGGAGAGCCAAGGAGATTTGACTTTGAGCCACTAAACCATTGGGACATAGCAGAGAAACTTGACATCATCGACTTTCAGAGGGGTGCTAAGATTGCAGGGGCAAGGTTTGCAGTGATGAAAGGTCTTGGGGCGAGACTTGAAAGGGCAATCATGAATTTCATGCTTGATGAGCATACATCAAAGGGTTATGTTGAGGTCTTCCCTCCACTTCTTGTAAATAGGGACTCTATGATCGGCACTGGTCAACTACCAAAATTTGCACAGGAACTCTTCAAGACAAAGGATGAAGAACTCTATCTCATACCCACAGCAGAGGTGCCTGTGACAAACATACACAGCAACGAGATACTTAAGGAGTCAGACCTACCCATCTATTACACCGCTTTTACACCTTGCTTTAGGAGGGAGGCAGGCTCTCACGGCAAGGATGTGAGGGGCTTAATCAGACAGCACCAGTTTAATAAGGTTGAACTCGTGAAGTTTACAATACCTGAGGATTCTTATAACGAACTTGAGAGACTTACATCAGATGCAGAGACTATACTTCAAAAACTCAACCTACCCTATCGCGTTGTTTTGCTCTGCACGGGGGACATGGGGTTTGCCTCTGCAAAGACATACGACATTGAGGTGTGGTTACCAGGGCAGCAGAGATACAGGGAAATTTCCTCCTGTTCTAACTTTGAAGACTTCCAAGCAAGGAGGGCAAACATCAGGTTTAAGAGGGAAAACAAGAAGGGGACGGAGTTTGTCCATACACTAAATGGCTCAGGATTGGCTATTGGCAGAACACTTGTAGCCATACTTGAAAATTATCAACAAAAGGACGGCTCTGTTATAATCCCAGAGGTGCTCATTCCATATATGAAGACTGGGATGATTGTTTAGTTGCTACAGGATATATCCGAAACACTCAAGAAGGCACTCCTTGGTATCAACATCAAACCAGATGAGAGGTTGACATCCGCCTTCACCATTTATCTAAAGGAACTCTTAAGATGGAACAAGACCTATAACCTAACAGCCATTACAGAACCAAAGGAGATAGTCTACAAACACTTCATAGACTCGCTGCTGTATGATATTTTCATAGACCAAAAGGATGCAGTCCTCTGTGATATAGGTAGTGGTGCTGGCTTTCCCGGAATCCCCCTTAAGATATTTAGAAAAGACCTAAAGGTTACATTGATTGAGCCTTCAAGAAAGAAAACAGCCTTTTTAACAGATATAAGGACACGTTTAGGGTTATCAGATATTGAGATCATACAAGACAGGGCTGAAAATATCAGGGATAGGACATTTGATATTGTGGTTTCAAGGGCATTGTTTAAGATTCCAGACCTGATAAAAAGTTCAGAAAAAATCTTAAGGCACGATGGATACATCATCGTAAGCAAAGGCACAAAAGGAGAAGATGAATTAAGGCTGATTAACGATACATACCTCTATGAAACCAAGAGCCTTGAGATCGAGGGAATAAAGAGGCTTTTAATAAGGATTAGATCAAAGGGCTAAATAGGGGGTACTTAATAAGATCCCTGCAACCCTTGAGGCTAAGGCAAAATTACCGTCATTTCACAAAAAGGATCGTCCACTGATTCTGACACTACTTGTTATAAATAGAGGAAATATATACAATATCTGAGTAGGGATTCTACTCATGGTCAACACAAGAAAAAAGATATCATCAGTCCTACACTTCAAATGGCAATCATGGTTAGCAGAGCACGATGAGACCTACTTTGCCAAGATAAATCTTTGGCGAGACGGTGACCTGATGCCTCCTGAACTTTTTGAAAAACTATCCTGTTCAAAGGCCGGTGATACCTTTAGTTTGAGATTTAAATCTAATAGTCTTTTTAGACATAGCCCAGAAAATATCTGCACTGTAACACAAAATCAGTTTTTTCCACCTGCCCAGTTCAGAGGACTAAAACCTAAGGTTGGCAGGTTTTATCCTATAGGTTTTTTTAGGTGCTTTTCAGGTATATTTTCCACAAACCCTCAGCCCGTAAGGGTAATCTCCATAGACAAAGACACAATCACCATAGACACAAACAACCCAATAGCAAGATACGACCTTGACCTTTACTGCGAGGTAACTGATGTAAATGAAAAGCCTGCTATCATTGGAGGAGAGTGTGTGTGGTGGTGTAAGAGGCCATTTGAATACGGTCCTGGTATGCAAGTGCCCCTTGAAGATGCGGAAACGGACTTTGAACTTAACAGTGCTGAGACATTTTCAAGGACAGATGAAAGGGATGACAGAGAATTTTATTCAGAACCACGGCTGACGACCCATATCGACTCCGTCTGCCATGGACATCTCCAAGCCCTTTACAGCCAAATCTTACCGAGCAATTCAAAAATCCTTGACCTCATGAGTAGTTATCAAAGCCATATCCCAACGCAGATCTCTTGTGAGGTTACAGGGCTTGGTATAAACGATGCAGAGATGAAAGCAAACCCCATCCTACATGATTTCTATGTGCAAAACCTAAACAGAGACCCATCAATCCCCTTTCCAGATAATACCTTTGATGCCGTGACCTGCGACCTTTCTATTGAATACCTTGTAAAACCTCTTGATGTGATGCATGAGATCAGACGGGTTTTAAAGAAAGGGGGAATAACCACCTTTAGCTTTTCAGATAGATACTTTCCAGAAAAGGTCATCAATCTCTGGGAATCGCTACATGATTTTGAGAGGATGGGATATGTGATTGAGATTATGAGGAAGGCAGGCGGTTTTGGGAACTATAAAACATACTCATACAGGGGTTTCAAAAGGCCCTTTGACGACAAGCATTTCGGTAAGACCTTTTTGTCTGACCCTCTATATGTGGTGACCGCAATAAAGAATTAACTGTGTCCTATTTTTGGATGACATTGTCTCTATCAACAGCCACAAAAGACCCTTCTATACCAACAGTCTATGAGGGACAATCAAAGAATGTTAGCAAAACCCATCGTTGTCTACACTTACCTTTGCACATGTAAATCCCATCGCCACTAATACCCAATCATTTCAGGGAAACCATCTCAATCTCAAGTCTTTTGAACAATCCCCAAAAATGCCCCCAAACTTGTCTCTTATCGGATATAGATGCCTGAAAAGGCCTTGTTGCAAAACCTTTACA
>JBDNDH010000329.1:0-2539 GCA_046719235.1 Thermodesulfovibrionales bacterium | reverse complement strand
TTTTCATGAAGTGTTAATCTAATGCCCAAATCTCTCATGCTGATGAATATACCGTTTCTTGTTTGTAATCCTTCATCTATATACCTCTCAGATGTTGCAACTACTACATCTCCAACATTAAGCCCAGTTGATGGATATGCTCCTGCCACACCTACATTGATTAAAACCTGTGGATTAAATAGATGTATCAATAGCCCTGTGGCATGGGCTGAATTGGCCTTTCCTACACCACAGATGGTGATGACTATAAGCCTATTCCTGATAAATCCTGAATAGAAGAATTTCCCCTGTATGGATTTTTGTTCCTTTTGGGTTAAGATTTCAATTAACTGATTACCTTCTAACTCTGTTGGAACAACAATGCCTATGCTCAAATCTCTAAAATACCATTTTTATTTCAAATCAATAATGGCAAAAAGACCCTGAACTATACATCTTTCTTTTCTATATCTTTTTCCTCTATCTTGTAGTCCACATTTACTATCATATCCTTTCGCAGGCTATGATATACAGAGCAGTATTTCTCATGAGATAATGAGACTGCCCTTTTTACCTTGTTTTCATCAATATTCTTGCCACCCACATAGACCATGATATCTACCTTTTTAAAGTATTGAGGAGGGTCAGGGTTTCTCTCGGCAGATAGTTTTATCATAAAAGTTGCCAACTCTACCTTCATCTTTTGGAGGAACATTACTGTATCAATACCCATGCATCCAGCAAGGCTTAAGAGTAATGCGTCGGTTGGTTTGCAACCCCATTGAACTTTGGCATCAAACTCAATCTCGTAACCCTCATTGGTTCTACCAACAAAGATGAGGTCTTTTTGCCACTCAAGTGTGCCCTTAACAAGAGGATTTACCTTGCCTTTGTATCCTGTTAATGATTGTTCAAGATCCTCATGCTCGCTCATTTTTATCCTCCTTTATGTTCTATATTCTGCATTTATTTTGATATAATTTTCAGTGAGGTCACAGGTGATTACCCTACTATTCTTTGAGCCGTTATTTAGGTCTACAAGTATTGAGATCTCCTTTGACATCTTCATAGACGATTGTGCCTGTTCATCAAGCCCTGTGGACAGACCCTTATCAGAGACCTTAATGCCATTTATGTAGATATTTACCTTATTAGGATTTACCCTTGCACCACTATATCCCAACGCAGAGATAATCCTTCCCCAATTGGCATCACAACCGTATACTGCAGTCTTTACAAGCATAGAGTTGGCAATTGCCCTTGCTGAGACATCCGCATCTTGCTGTGTCCGGGCATTTACTACATCCACAAATATAACCTTTGTTGCACCCTCTCCATCTCTGACTATCATCACAGCAAGTTCATAACAGATTTCTTCCAGTGCATTGTAAAACTCCTTGTAATCACTACTTTTTGGATTGTCAATCAATGGATTGTTGGCATAACTATTAGCCATTACTATAACTGTGTCGTTTGTTGACATATCGCCATCAACGGTGATTAGATTAAAGGACTTTGATACTGCAGATCTCAATGCCCTACTGAGAAGGGACCTTGATATATTGCAATCAGTCATAATAAAACACAGCATGGTCGCCATATTAGGTGATATCATCCCTGCACCCTTTGCTATGCCTGTAATACATACATTCTGATCGCCTATTGTCAACGATCTTGATGATAGTTTTTCAAACGTATCAGTGGTCATTATAGCCTTTGCAACATCATTTAATCCATATTTGCCCAAATTATCTATCAACATTGGTATAGAGTGCCTTATTCTTTGCATCGGCAGAGGTGTGCCAATTACCCCTGTAGAACAGACTAATACATCACCTTTTTTCAACCCTAAGGCATCTGATACAAGTCTTGTCATCTCGTCAGCATCGATGAGCCCCTGTTTTCCAGTGCAGGCATTTGCATTGCCACTGTTTATAATAACCGCCCTTGATAATCCTCTCCTAATCCTTTTGATATTAAGCAAAACAGGCGCAGCCTTGACCCTATTTGTTGTAAACATTGCTGAAACCACTGCCTGACCTGCTGAATATATAAGGGCTAAATCACTCCTGCCAGTTTTTTTTATCGCTGCTTCTGCTACTGAAAACTCAAATCCCTTTGGAGCGCAGATGGTCATGGAAATAGTCCGATGTTTTGGAGGGATGTTCTTTCTTCAAAACCAAACATTATGTTCAGATTTTGTATCGCCTGTCCTGACGCCCCTTTTACAAGATTGTCAATAACGGATACAACTATCAGGGTTTCTGTCTTATTATCTACAGCAAGCCCGATGAGACAGTTGTTACTGCCCCTTACATCCTTGATGTCTGGATAAGAGCCCTTTTCCAACACATGAACAAAGGGCTCGTTTTGATATACATCGTTGTAAATGTCAATAATATCGTCTATTTCAAAATCTCTTGTCAGCTTCGAGTATATGGTTGTCAGGATCCCTCTATCAACAGGCAGTAGATGTGGCGTGAAGTTTACATGGACGGTTGTGTTGAATAAGAACCCGAGCTCCTGCTCTATCTCTGGTCTGTGGCGATGTGAGGTAACA
>JBDNDH010000328.1:0-2547 GCA_046719235.1 Thermodesulfovibrionales bacterium | reverse complement strand
TCTGTTACAGACTCCGCACCCCCTGCGATGAATACATCGGCCTTACCATCAATAATTGTCTTATATGCCTCACCTATTGCCTGTGCACCTGCAGCACAAGCGGAGACAATAACAATGTTAGATCCACGGGCATCAAAAGTATGGGCAGCGATTGTTGAGGTGATGTCTGGTTTTCTCTTAAAAAAATTAAGAAAATTATATCCCCCATTGAGATCTAAAGAATGCAGGTCCCATCTATCTTTACCATCAAAAAACCTGTGGAGGTGATTCATATCCTTGATCTTAGGGTTATCTCCGTGATTGCCAACAGAGAGCCCAATCCTGTATCGGTCTTTTACGGAATCCAGATCTGCCATAAGGTATGCCTCCTTAATTGCATGTAGAAATAAGAGTCCGCCTCTTGATAGGTATTTGGCAGATTTACCTGCAATGCCCTTATCGATACAGTCGTCTCTTACCTCCCCTCCAATCTTGCAAGGTAGGGCAGATGTGTCAAATGATCTTATGTAATCGATACCAGATTTACCCTCTTTACAGTTTTGAAAGGTTTCTTGGGCATTTATTCCAAGGGGTGTGATCATGCCATAACCTGTAATCACGACCCTCTTTTTTTTGTCAGTATAAGTGGTCATAGCTGCTTAGACAATGAGCCTATAGGATCTCAAGTTGAGTGCCTAAAATGCACTAAAATATCTTTCTTTCTGCGTTAACCTGTTCAATATATTCAACTACCAGATCATCACCATTTTTGTATTCAGCCGGTTCATTGCATGATGCACATGCCAGCTGTAGATTTTCGGTGAATTTCCAGTTTTCTGCGCCACAGGATGTGCATTTTTCGGGTAGGCTTTGGAGTATGTCCATTACCCCTCTTGCCAGAGACTCCACGGTTATTAGAGAGGTCACCTCATCAATGTATATACCCGGTTTAAGGTCATTAGCCTTTTCTCCAAGTCTTATTTTGAGGATCTCGATAGCCTTATCTGTCAACTTGCCCGTGTCGTCAATGGCTACTCCTTCTCCGTATAGTTCTTCAACATGTTCAAGTATGAATCTCCTTGCCATCTTGATGCCAAATGCCTGCTCAAGACGGTAATTTATATCAAGAAAATCCAGTGATTCAGCCCCTAAATCCTTAATCAGTGAACTCTCGGGTGTTATCTTTGAGATATCAATATTGAGGGTTTCTGAGATTGCCTTCTTTGTCTCTTCTAATACCTGTTCAAAGGTTATAAGGTTATTTGCCATTCATGCCTCCAAGTATATTATTTAAAGTGTATGATCTGATTGCTCATGCCTCTATCTACAACTATCGTCTGCCCCCTTATGCCTCTACTTGCAGGTAGGCACAGGAAGGATACCACCTCTGCAATCTCTGACACATCAACTATAAGGCTCTCTGGGATCTTATCAAGCCCTTCCCATATCTGCCTCAATACCTTGTAAGAATCGGTTTTGACAATACCACCACAGACTGCATTTACAGATATCTTATCCTTCGCTAAACTGCACGAAAGGTCACGGACAACTGTCTCCATTGCCGATTTCATCATGCCGAGTGGATAGGATGGGTTATAAAACCTACTTCCGAGACTTGAGACAAAGACGATCGTCCCTTGGGTCTCTTTTAGTAGGGGAATCGCCTGTTGGATACAAAAAATGTTTCCAAAAAGATTGACCTCTACAAGCTGTCTTAATTCTCGCTCAAAGAGTTTTTCAATGGGTTTAAATGGTGTCTTCGCAGCGTTTAGTATGAGCAGGTCTAGTCTATTGAATGTCTCTTTTACCTTTTCAAACATAGCCTTTACTTCTTCCCTTACGGATATGTCTGCCCTAATCACAAGGGATCTCAATCCCATTTCGTTAATCTCTTCTGCAAGGGACATCGCTTGGGCCTCTGATGAACCACCTTGTTTTGTGTAGTTAATGACAATATTACACCCCATCTTGGCAAGGTGAGATGCTATCGCCTTACCGATTCCCCGTGAACTCCCTGTAACGAGTGCAACCTTATCATGTAGTGGTGATTTCATAATTTAAAGACAAAAATTCTACCATTAATTCTATTATTTTTTCTATTTGTTTTGGTTTCCCCTGATTTGCCTTTAGGGCAAGTATAAAAACCAAAAGCCTGTTTTTGGATGATATAAAATATCACCCATTAGGCGAATCTAAAAGAGGAGGCTTGATGATAATGATAAAACAACAGCAATTATCTTTCAAGATAGGCTTATCAAAGGAGGTCATAACAGCAAGGAGTGGTCTTGCTTTATACTCAGAGTTTTTAAGGTCTTTTGGAATAAAAGAACTGATAGACACCTTTATGCCTAAACCTGATTCAAAAAGGCACTTAAACCTTATAAACATGAAGAATACACATTACTTTCAGACCCCACGATTATCTTTGCTAATAAACAAGATGCAGTGAGGGCATATCATCATAAAGAGGCATTTTGTATTATCTAAGTTAAAGGCAAAGACGATACAGAGCCTAAGGTGGATGTTTATAGAAGTAGCAGGAAAAGTAGTAAGACATGCAAGGGGGCT
>JBDNDH010000327.1:0-2551 GCA_046719235.1 Thermodesulfovibrionales bacterium | reverse complement strand
GATCTTGCGGAGGTAACTAAAATGAGTATGAATATACACCAGACCCAAAAGATGATTGAAGAGGTATTAGATGCATATCCCGAAAAGACGAGAAAGGATAGGGCAAAACATCTGGCAGCAAACGACCCTTCAGGGAGTTGTAGCACTTGTCAGGTGAAGTCTAATATCAAATCAAGACCGGGTGTAATGACAGTTAGGGGTTGTGCTTATGCAGGTGCAAAAGGTGTTGTCTGGGGTCCAGTAAAAGACCAGATTACTGTAAGTCATGGTCCTATTGGTTGTGGTCAGTATAGTTGGTGGTCAAGGAGAAACTATTACAACGGGATTACTGGTGTGGATACCTTTGGGACTATGCACATAACCACAGACTTTCAAGAAAGGGATATAGTTTATGGTGGAGATAAGAACCTACATGCCGCACTCCATGAACTGAAACAACTCTTTCCTCTGGCAAAGAGTATGGGCATACTATCGGAATGTCCTGTAGGGCTCATTGGAGATGACATAGAGGCTGTTTCAAAAAAGGCGTCAAAAGAACTTGGCATTCCTATCGTTCCTGTGAGGTGTGAGGGTTTTAGAGGTGTAAGCCAGTCTTTAGGGCATCATATAGCAAATGATACCATAAGGGATTTTATACTTGGCAAAGGCAAACTAACTGAATCTACACCATATGATGTGGCACTAATCGGTGATTACAACATAGGTGGAGACGCATGGTCATCAAGGAAGATACTTGAGGAGATGGGCTTGAGGGTTATTGCCCAGTGGACAGGTGATGCATCTATAAATGAGATGGGAATTGCCTATAAGGCAAAGTTAAATCTGATCCATTGTTACCGTTCTATGAACTATATCTGCAGGCATATGGAGGAACAATACAGTGTTCCGTGGATGGAGTTTAACTTCTTCGGACCTACAAAGATATATCAGAGTATAAGAAAGATCGCAAATTTCTTTGATGACAAGATTAAGGAAAACGCAGAGAGGGTAATAAGCAAATATAAGCCTATGATGGATAAGATAATTGAAGAATACAGGCCTCGTCTTGAAGGCAAGAAGGTCATGCTGTATGTTGGAGGGCTTAGACCTCGTCACACAGTCGGTGCCTATGAGGATCTGGGTATGGAGGTAGTTGCATCTGGATATGAATTTGGTCACAATGACGATTATAAGAGGACATACCCTGAGATGCCAGAGGGTTCATTGATAATGGATGATGCCACAGCATACGAGCTTGAGGAATTTGCACACAGGTTAAGACCAGACCTTGTAGGTTCTGGAATAAAGGAAAAATACGCATATCATAAGATGGGTATCCCCTTTAGACAGATGCATTCTTGGGACTACTCAGGTCCATATCACGGATTTGATGGCTTTGGGGTATTTGCAAGGGATATGGATATGACGGTCAACAACCCAACATGGAAACTCATAAGGAGGAAGAGATGAAGGCATTTGAGATATTAGACCACAACGACCTTTTCCAGAAGGATGAATACCTAAGGCAGTTTAGATGTAAAAAGGAGTTTGAGAATCCACCTTCTGATGAAGAGATAAACAAGGTCTTGGAATGGACAAAGACAGAAGAATACAAGGATCTGAACTTTAAGAGGGAACATATAAAGATAAACCCACACAAGGCATGTCAGCCATTGGGTGCAATCTTTTGTGCCTCTGGCTTTGAGGAAACCCTCCCCTTTGTGCAGGGTGCGCAGGGTTGTGTTGCATACTTTAGGAGTCATCTTAGTAGGCATTTTAAGGAGCCTATGGCTGCGGTTTCTACATCTATGACGGAAGACGCTGCAGTGTTTGGGGGACTTAACAATATGGTAGAAGGATTAGAAAATGCATATCAGTTGTATAAGCCGAAGATGATGGCAGTGTCAACAACATGTATGGCTGAGGTTATTGGCGATGACCTAAACGCATTTATAAAGCATGCAAAGGAAAAACAGGTAATACCAAAAGACCTTCTGACACCCTTTGCACATACCCCGAGCTTTGTGGGTTCTTACCTCACGGGTTATGACAACATGCTTAAGGGTATATTAAGCACGATAACGGCAGGTAAAAAGGGTGACCCAACTGACGAGGTGAATTTCATACTTGGTTTTGATACATACACTGGTAATTATAGAGAGGTCAAGAGGCTGATGCACATGATGGGCATAAAAAGCACTATTCTTGCCGATGTAAGTGATGTCTATGATAGTCCAAATGACGGAAGATATAGGATCTATCCAGGTGGAACAAAGTTAGAAAAGGCAATGAATTCTCTAAACGCAAAGGCTACATTTGCTTTTCAGAGATATTCTACATCAAAGACCGTTGAATACATCTCAAAGGAGTGGGTGCAGCCTGTTAAAGTAATAAGGCCGATTGGTATAAAAAACACAGATATATTACTTGATGAACTGTCTAAGGCAACTGGTAAGCCTATACCGCAGTCTATAGAAGATGAAAGGGGCAGAGCAGTAGATGCAATGGTGGACTCCCACCCATATGTGCATGGTAAAAGGTTTGCCATAGTGGGTGACCCTGATTTAGTGTT
>JBDNDH010000326.1:0-2552 GCA_046719235.1 Thermodesulfovibrionales bacterium | reverse complement strand
TGATTGCACCTTCAATATTATCTGCAGACTTTATGAGGCTCGGTGAGGAGATACAAGCCGCCAAAGAGGCAGGTGCAGACTGGCTACATCTTGACATAATGGATGGTCATTTTGTCCCAAACATCACCTTTGGACCAGATTTCGTAAGAGGTATTAGAAAGGTTACGGATCTTATACTGGATGTCCATCTGATGATACAAAGACCCCAAGACTATATAAACGAGTTTGCAGAGGCTGGTGCAGACTATATAACAATACACGCAGAGGCATCTTACCATCTGCATAGATTGATACAGAAGATAAAGGGAATAGGTAAAAAGGCTGGTGTATCGTTAAATCCATCTACTGCGGTGAATACCCTTGATTACATCTTAGGAGATCTTGATATGGTATTAGTGATGTCCGTAAATCCAGGTTTTGGAGGGCAGGAGTTTATACCAGCAATGATACCAAAGATTGCGCTTTTACGAGAGATGATAGATTCAAGAGGATTAAAGACCCTCATTGAGGTAGATGGCGGGATTAACCTTGATAACATTAGGACTGTTGTAAACGCTGGGGCTGATGTGATTGTAATGGGATCAGCCTTCTTTAAGGCGAAGGATTATAAAGGATTTGTTGATGAAATAAGGCAGAGGCTAAGGTGAGCAAGATTCCAATTCATAAAAAGATCCAAGAGGCAGACAGATGTAGGCTGGGATCAGATTTCCACAAGGCTCTCATCCTCTACAATGAAATCATAGAGACATCCCAAGACGATCTCGGGATAAACCTCAAAGCCAATCTATATTCAGGGCATTGTTGCCGGATTATAGGTGATTTTCAGGGCTCTGTGGGATTTTATAAAAATGCTATTGATATATCAGAGGCATTAGATGACGAACATTCACTTGCTGATGCCTATGTTGGTCTATCCCTTTCACTTAAAGGTATGTCAAGGTGGTCAGAGGCAGACGATCTTATTGGTAAGGCGATAAAGATTTACAAGGACTTAAAAGATCACATAGGACTTGCCTACGGATACTGGGCAAGGGGTGCCATATACAGGGTAGCAGGAGAGATAAAAAAATCAATATCCTTATACAGTAGGGCATTAAGTATCTTTGAAGATAACGCCTTTAAGAGTGGCATTGGTTATGCTCTTTGTGGGTTAGGGGGATCTACAAGGATTGCCGGTGACTTTGAAAAGTCTCTGTCTTTTTACACAAGGGCAAACAAGATATTTATAAGGATAAAGGACAAGTTTGGCAGGGCTTATTCTCACTGTGGTATTGGTAATGCCTACAGGATGCTTTTTAGACTCAAAGAGGCTGATGACCATTTTAAAAAGGCAACCAAACTTTATGAGGAGATAAATGATGTAGTCAGTTTCTCTTATACACTCTGGAGTATGGCTGTTATGCACAAGTTAAATGCTGCCTACAACGATGCTAAGACATTGTTAAAGAAGGCAGATGATAATTTCATCAAGACCTCTGATGCGAGGGGTGAGGCATACTGTAAGATCACACTTGGTGAAATAAAATACCTTGAGGGAAGCCAGCCTGAAGCCATAGAATTGTTAGAAGATGCCTATAAGATTTGTGAGACATATTCACTCAAACTTGAGATGTTGCATTGTCTAATGATAAGGGATATCATAATGGCTCAAGATGTTGAAAGACACATCCAGGCCTACAAGGACATTGGCGTAAAGATAAGGTATAGCAGATTGCCATTAAATCTACCTTGAATTTAAAAAAGCCTTTTCAGAGGATTATCCAGAGATAGTATGTCTTTTTTTAACATACCTAATACTTTAACAATGATGAGGATACTCATAGTGCCCATCTTTGTCATGGCACTAATCTATGGTAAATATAGGATGGCACTCTCTCTGTTTGTTATCGCCACGATTACGGATGCCCTTGATGGCTTGATAGCAAGGAAAACAGGTCAAAAGACGCCGATTGGGGCTTTCCTTGATCCACTTGCTGACAAGGTGATATTGATGACCTCATTCATTATACTTGCAATCCTGAAATGGATCCCCTATTGGCTTGTGATTATAGTGATAAGCAGGGATCTCATAGTAATTATCGGTTGGGTGGTTTTGTATATTATCACAGGGTCATCGAGAGTAGATGTGAGTCCCTTTGGAAAGGCCGCAATCGCCACCCAGTTTTTACTAATAGCCTATAAACTCTTTGCTATCAATTTCCCCAGGCATATCCCTCAGCCATCCAACGAGATTTATCTTTTAGTCGGCTTAGTAACCGCAATATCAGGTATTCATTACATATATAGGGCATTGACGCAGCAGGATGAAAAATAGCAAGGGAGTAACAATACAGACCATACCCCAAAGGTCTGTATTGTATGAGTTAGGGGTAAGGGCTGGAGACTCCATCGTTTCAGTGGATGACAATCGCATCGGTGATATCATAGACCTGATGTTTTACTCTGCAGATGTCCCGAGAGTTCTAAAGATAAAACGTGACATGGATACCTTCATAGTCAATATCCCCAGTGATTGCGAGACAGACATCTTTTATGGAGTTGGTTTTCAGCCC
>JBDNDH010000325.1:0-2572 GCA_046719235.1 Thermodesulfovibrionales bacterium | reverse complement strand
TACAGCGATTGGCATTGAACTTGCAGAGAGTCTATGCCTCTCACATAATGGTAAACAAAGGGGTGTGATAGAGGTCAAAAGGTTGAAAAAACCAAACGTTGGCTTAGTGATTACTGGCAATGAGATATACTACGGAAGAATAAAAGATGCCTTTAGTCCGGTGATCAGATCAAAAATAGAAGGATACAATGGCAGGATCGTTGATGTTTACTACTGTCCAGACAATATAGAAATCATAAAGTCAAGACTCCTTGACCTCATACAAAAAGGTGCAGACCTGCTGATTACCACAGGTGGGATGTCTGTTGACCCAGATGATGTAACAAGATTTGCCATAAGAGAGATAGGGGCACATGACATCACATATGGTTCAAGCGTCTTGCCAGGTTCAATGTTTCTAATCGGCTATATAACGTCATCCTCAAACAAAGACCCAATCCCCATCATAGGTATCCCTGCCTGTGGCATGTATCATAAAGTAACGATATTTGATATCATACTACCGAGGATCCTTGCAGGTGAAAGGATTGGTAGAAAGGAGATTGCCATCTTAGGACACGGGGGATTGTGTTTAAACTGTCAGGAATGTAGATATCCCATCTGCCCATTTGGCAAATAGATGAACACCATCGCATACATAGACTGTTTCTCAGGTATAAGCGGAGATATGCTTTTGGGTGCCCTTGTTGATTCAGGTGTGCCTCTTGAGTATATCAAAGAAACCATTGATGCCGTACCCATTGATGGATACGAGATATCGGAACGCAAGGTCTCACGCTGTGGGATACAAGCAACAAAGATAGATGTAGATGTCCATAGACACATAAGACATCATGTGAGATGGGGTGATATATTCAATCTCCTTGATAGTGCAAAAATACCAGATAAGGTAAAAACAAAGGCATTAAACATCTTTAGGGCTATATTCTCTGCAGAGGCAAAGGTGCATGGCTGTGCAATGGAGGATGTGCATCTACATGAATTAGGTGGTATAGACTGCATCGTAGATATCGTTGGGGGGGTGTCGGGTCTATACTATCTCGGTATCGATGAGGTTTATGTTTCTGACATAAATCTGGGCAGCGGTATGGTTAAAACATCACATGGTATGTTGCCCGTTCCAGCCCCTGCAACCATTGAGTTACTAAAGGGATTTAGGTCCTATAAGTCAGAAATACAACACGAACTCACCACACCAACAGGTGCAGCAATCCTGAGAAACATTGCAAGACAGACTGACACATTAACCTTTAAACCGTTATCAATAGGATACGGGGCAGGCACAAGGGATATACAACAACAACCTAATGTCCTGAGACTTGTTTTGGGTGAGTCTGAGGACATTAGAACTGACGAGTCTATCTATGTAGTTGAGGCAAACATCGACGATATGACCCCTCAATATTTTGAACATGCAATGGATACCCTCCTTGAAAGCGGGGCAAAGGATGTGTACCTGCAACAGATAGTAATGAAAAAATCAAGACCTGCAATCAAGATAACGGTGTTGACAAATCTACAGAGGCTTCAATCCATCTGTGATATCCTCTTTAGACATACAACCACAATCGGGCTTAGATTCTATAAGGCATACAGGCAGGTGCTGAATCGTGAGTTAAATACATTGCATACAGATTTTGGTGAGATAAGGATAAAAACCGTAAGGGATAAAGACGATTCAAAAAGACACATCATTGAATACAACGATCTGTTAGCGGCATCAAAGGCACACTCCCTGCCTTTATTTGTAGTTGAAAGTCATGTAAGGGAGATCTTATCTAAAATGCGTGACCAAGACTGAAGTGTATCTCCCCCTTGCTCTCACCCTTTTGTCTGTTTAACTTGTATCCATAATCGATACGAAAAGGTCCCACTGGTGTGTTGTATCTCAGGCCAAGACCAGTGGTATATCTTATAGTTGACATATTTGCCGTTGTCTGCCAGACATTGCCTGCATCAAGGAATGTAACTATCCCTAAGCCTTTTCCTACATTTGTCCTTAATTCAAGATTTGCCATTGAGAAAAGGTTTCCCCCAATAGGGTTACCGTCGCTACCTTTTGGACCCAACATATCTTGCTCGTATCCCCTAACGGTTGTCCTCCCTCCAAGAAAGAACCTTTCTACCAGTGGCAATTCTTGGGTATTTTTAAGCCCCCTCGCTATGCCCCCCCTTAAAGACCCAGCAAAAACCATATTCTTTGACAAGGCAAGATATTTGTTAATATAGAAAGACAACTTTGCAAAATCGGTCTCAGACAATAACAACGAGGTGGCAAACTTAGCGGTGATACCAGCCAACATCCCTTCGGTAGGTTCAAAAGGGCTGTCTCGTGTATCATAGATAAAACCAGTCCTTAGGGCGCTAATAATCAAAGTCCCAGTGTCTTCTCGTGTGATTATAATATCCGGTTTGACATCAAAGGTATTCACTACTGAGAAGTCGTAGTAGAACTCAACATTGAACTCCTTAGCTAATCTCCTATCAATACCAAGGCTTGCAGTGGTCCTTTTCAACCTGTATCTTACTTCTCTTGTATCTATGCTCCTTTCTAACTTCCTTTCGTGTAATA
>JBDNDH010000324.1:0-2589 GCA_046719235.1 Thermodesulfovibrionales bacterium | reverse complement strand
TCTAACCTTGAGTATGAAGATTAACATATCTGAAAAGACTTATTAAACAACCGCACTTAATTTAATAAAGATTTGCCTTTTAAACCACCCTAACACCCCAAGATGTAACATCTTACTACAACATATAAAATCCTTGATTAGCAATCCTTTTTAGCATCTTACCTTGACAAAACTTGCTATCTCTATCATCAAAATCAAGAGGTATTGCTATTACTGAACCCTTTGTTTTAATATTACTGAAAAAATCTATTTGGAGGAAGGCATATGTTTAAGAGATTGTTTTTCCTACTGTTATGTTTGTCCTTTTTTATCTCTCAAAATGCTGTAGCGCAAGAGGTCTTTAAGATTGGTGCACCACTACCAATGACTGGTGCTGGGGCCGCTTTTGGGGAAAAGTTTAAGAAGGCATACACAATGGCTATTGAGGAAATCAATGCAAAAGGGGGAGTAAACGGCAAAAAACTTGAACTCGTTATTGATGACACACAGGCAAAGCCCGCAACTGCGGTAACCAACGCCAAAAAACTCATCACATCTGACAAGGTTGTTGCACTTATTGGAGGATGGAGCAGTGGTGTTGCGCTCGCAGTAGCGCCTGTTGCGCAAGAAAACAAGACCCCTTACATCCTTGAACATCCTGCACTTGATGACATAACAAAACAAGGACACGATTATGTCTTTAGATTGCAACCAACCACAGGTATGTATAGTGCAGCACTTGAGGATTTCTTAGAAAAGGTTGTCTATCCCAAGGAAAAAAAGAAATTAAAGGTTGCCTACCTTTATGTAGATAATGCATTTGGACAGGGTGTCGCAAAAAATGGTATCCTGCCATTCTTTCAGTCCAAAAAGGATAAGTTTGAACTCGTCATATCCGATGCCTACAACGAAAAGGCGCTGGATTACAAACCTCTCTTGATAAAGGTAAAAAATGCTAACCCTGACATCGTTATCTTAACATCATACCTTACTGATGGGATACTATTAGCAAAACAAACGAAGGAGATAGGACTCAAAGCAAAACTCTTTTCTGGGACAGGTGCTGGTCACAGCATGCAGGATATCTATGAGAAGAGCGGAGGTGCAGTAGAGGGATACTTTACCTCTGGACCATGGCATGGTGAGATAAACTCCCCTCAATGGAAAAAGTGGAGACAAGAATGGGAAAATAGATTTAAGTATGTCCCAGGCGAGCACGAGATTGAGGGTTATGTTGCAATATACGTCTTGGCTGAAGGGCTTAAAAACGTAAAATCAAAGGACATTACAAAACAGAGAGAAGAACTCCAGCAGGGATTGAAGGCCGTTAATATGAATACCATATTTGGCAAGGTAAAGTTTGAAAACTTTAATGGATATACAAACCAAAACAAGGCTCATTCCTTAACCGCATTAGCCCAATGGCAAAATGGCAAGCTCTTACAGGTTTGGCCAAAGTCTGCCGCTGAGGCTGATTACAAATATTAAGAGATAATAGGGGTTAGAAGAGTCTTTCTAACCCCCATAAAACGCACAGATGCTCATCTCTATAATCATCAACGGACTTCTCATCGGTTGTATCTACAGCCTTATAGCAGTAGGGCTCACCGTTATCTTTGGCGTAATGCGAATAATAAATATGTTTCATGGCGATGCAGTCATGCTTGGGATGTATTCATCGTATCTGCTACATGAAAAATACGGTATAAGTCCATACTTAGCCCCTGTAATTACCGCACCTTTATTTCTCGTTATAGGCTTGGCAATCTATAAGGTCCTTGAGCCAATACCACCTAAACAACGCGAGATGAGTTCACTAATCATCACCCTCGGTATATCATTTGTAACCGCCACCCTCGCAATGTTGATATGGACAGCAGATTACAGGACTGTAAATCTCTCATATTCTCAAGAGGTCTTTAATCTATTTGGGACAAGGATTGGCTATCCGGCATTGTTTTCATCAACATTTTCTGTGATACTAATCATTGCCTTTTACTTATTTATGACAAAAACCTACTTGGGAATGTCTATCAGGGCTACCGCTATAGACCCTGTAACTGCCTCTTTATACGGGGTAAATGTGAAGGTTATCTCTATGCTTACATTTGGTATTGGCCTTGTTCTTGCAGGTATTGCCGGTGCCATACTTTCTCCAATCTTTTATATCTACCCTTTTGTAGGCTCAAACTTTGTTATCAAGGCATTCACGATTGTAGTTCTCGGGGGGATGGGTTCTGTGACAGGTGCACTCATCGGTGGACTACTTTTGGGGGTCTCAGAGGCATTAGCAAGCACTTTCTTAGAGTACTCAATGAAGGATATTATCGCATTCGTAATATTTCTATCAGTGCTGATATTCAAGCCCTCTGGTATATTAGGGGGAAAATCAAGGGTATAAGATGCCAAACCTCAAGAACAAGGATGCATTTTTCCTATTATCATCACTCTGTATCTTATCGTTTCTACCTATTGTATTGCCCTCAGATGAAAACAAATACCTCTATGACATACTCTTTACCCTAAACATAATCATCTTACTTTCAACATCTTGGAATATTCTTGGCGGTTTCGCTGGACAGGTCTCATTTGGACATGCTGGATTTGTGG
>JBDNDH010000323.1:0-2591 GCA_046719235.1 Thermodesulfovibrionales bacterium | reverse complement strand
GGGCTGCCGTTATCACCTCTCTTTTGCAAGTCAAGTTTTTGCGTAACAATGTCAGCGAATTTATTTACATCATTTGGTGGTATCACTGTTATCTTGAATTGCACTGCCCTTGCCTGAATTGAGGGTCCTATTTTGCCATTCTTTAAAATATGCGGAGATGTGCTGACAAAAAAGATTCCCACTCTCAATCCAAAGTTTTTCTGGAGTGTCCCAATTTTATGTAATGCCTCTGTTTTACGGTCATCATTCTGGTCAAGGGATTTGCACTCAACAGTATAAAATGGCATTATCTTTTGTAAACATCACATCAAACTCATTCGAGTGACCATTAGCCTATTTCACTGTGAGCCCTATATGTGAAAGTTCATTGAGTACATGGTCGGTCTTTCTTCTTTTTTCCATAATAGGCGTAGTAATAAAAGCACCTCATCAGGTATAAAATGATAAATACTCAAAACATTTGGTATAGCCTGCTCTGAGACAAGGCATATGGCTCATAGCTTCATCTCTTTTTCAATTATCGGCTTAAAAGGTTTCATCTCGTGGTTGATAAATTCGTTAAACTGGGTAAGAAACTCAATCAGTCGATCAAGGTCTATCCTGCCTTCTATTATGACAGGATTGTGCCTGTGAGAGGAGAGATATTCAATATCTTTTTTCAAGGAAGAGGAGTTTGTTACTCTCAGAATCTCCTTCCTTTCTTCTTCGCTAAACATCGCTATATTTCCTTTTTAGCTCTTCAAACAGGGCATCAAAACCAAACATGGCAAAATACTCCTTAATGGTGTTCCAGTCTATAATTCCTTTGTTGAAGACAATGAGTGCTTCTATATCAGCCATGTCCGCAGTCTTCCTTGCCTCATTGTTTGCAATTGCCTGTACCTTAAACCCTATCAGGTCTTCTATCTTGAGCACTCTTACAGCTACTGTCTTGCCAAACATCAGCCTCTCTTCTGCCCTCTCAAGCATGCTCAGGGAAGGCGTCCTAAATGCGTGAAGAAAATCAACCTCGCCGAATACAAGAAGCGGCGACAGATACTGTGAGACATTCTCGGTCTTGTGTCTGCACTCATACCCTAAGTCTATCATTATTTCATCCACCTTTACCATGTCATCACGGTGAACAAGAAAATCTATATCTACTGTCGCTCTGGGAACTCCCCATGCGCCCATAGCAAAACCACCGATTAGTGCATAACGGATGTTGTGTATCTGAAAGGCTCTCAACAACTTGGAGAGAACTATCTTAAAGTCCATGAGTGTTGTCCCACTACCTTCATCGCTGCTCAGCCAAAAGGAGATAAACAGTTTTTATTTTGAGGGCGAGGCGAGTCAAAGGCAAGCCGAAGGGTTGTAGAATGATCAAGATATTTATGCTCCTTATCTCTGCCTTGCATAATTCTGATTTTTTTATTGCCTTCTATGGTCATTGCCTCTGCTCCTGAATGTCTACCAATTTGGAATAAAAACACAGTTGTATTAATCCGCTCTTTGAATTTGGCATTAATTATATTCATTATCGGAATTTGAATACCAACTTATTTTAATAATTTTAGTTCATTTTCCAAAAGTGGAATGTAAAATTTATTAATAGCAGAAGCCATTATTACTGGGTTTTTAAATGGTTTGCCTGACCTCGCAAGTAATGTCGCCATGTCTGCAAAATCTTACAAGGGGAGTAAAAAAGATATTACTTAATACATCCTTTTGAGGCACTGATGGTGCAAGGGTATAACAGGCATTCGCATCTTTACTGCCCAGCACCGATAAATCTATCTCGTTAAACCTTTTAACCTCAAACCTGCCAAGCCCCGTTGATGAATCCCTTCCAAAACCTGCTTCACCTATACCGTTAAGAGCCTCTTCAAGGCACTCCACGGCAATATCATCTCGAAGATAAAAAAAGATAACAATCTCTATATCAGGCATGTAAACCATTTGGTCGGCAGAATATGGTGCAAAGTGTCCTTCGCCCGTAGTTCCAGTAAGGCGATTGATACTGTTATGGGGTTGTGAGAAGTCTGTAACCAGAGATTTAATGCCCCTTTTACGAAATTGACGCTGCGTTTCAGCATCTTTGGAGGCAGTAAATCTCTCAAATACTTCATTATCGTTTAAATATGACACATCTGATTTTAAATCTTTTATGGGTTTGTTATTGCTAACAAACATCCAGTGCTTGCCTTTAAGTTCCTTGAGCTTGGCAATGATATCAGCCTTGCTGCCTTTGATCTCAAAGAGCATATCAAGGGGCAGATCTGGACGCTTCAAGGCGAAAGCGTTGTCTAATTTTTGGTATGCCGAAGTGACCAATATAAATGGATTTAATGAATAATCGGCAAAGAGTCTATTCAGGCTCATACCAAAAAGTCCTTCGTTATAAGCCGCTTGCCAGCAAATATGACCAAAGAGGTGTCGCCTTTAATCGGTGTGCCAAAGTCAGAAGTGGGTTTAATGGTTATTTCATAGGCGAACTTTCTCGCATTTGGTATCGCATCGTATGTTTCAGAAATGGGTTTGTTGGTTATCTCATAGGTTTTCATTGATGTTTCGTTTGTAAGTTCAAAGTTTAAAGTTCAAAGTTTAAAGTT
>JBDNDH010000322.1:0-2594 GCA_046719235.1 Thermodesulfovibrionales bacterium | reverse complement strand
CCCCTCTGTGAATGGCAGCGCAAAATCCAACTTTGCTGGTAAAGGCGATACAACCCGTGAAGGCAGATTGAATGCTACTATTACTGCTAAGGTCATGGAGGTATTACCAAACGGCAATCTCGTAATAGAATCTCGCAAGGAGATACTCGCTAACAATGAAAAAGAGATACTGGTATTTAGGGGGATTGTAAATCCAGACAACATCTCTGCAAATAATACCGTCCAATCTCAGTATGTGGCAGATGCACAGATATATCTGGTAGGTGATGGTGTGTTATCAGACAAGCAATCTCAGGGTTGGTTTACAAGGTTTATAGACAGTATATGGCCATTTTAGTTACATAAAACAATGAGGGGTTAAACCATGTATAGGACAATCAATATCATATCTTTGAGCATAATATTTGTTATCTGCCTTTTGGGCAATGCCTATGGGGAGAGGATAAAAGACATCGCCAATTTCTCCGGCATCAGGGAGAACGAACTCGTAGGTTATGGCATAGTGGTAGGTTTAAACGGAACAGGCGACAAGGATGGGACATACATCTTTCAACCATTTGCTAATATGCTCACAAAAATGGGAATTACTGTAAACCCAGCAGATATAAAAGGCAAGACAAAGAATATCGCAGCTGTCATGGTCACAGCCCGACTTCAAACAATGGTAAAACCAGGCTCAAGGGTTGATGTGCAGGTATCATCAATCGGTGATGCAAAAAGCCTTCAGGGCGGAACATTGATATTAACACCACTTAAGGGACCAGATGGTAAGGTGTATGCATTGGCACAAGGTCCTGTTTCAATTGGTGGATTTTTAGCAGGTGGCACAGGGGCTCAGGCTATTAAGAATCACCCCAATGTTGGTACAATACCAAATGGTGCTATTGTAGAGGCAGAAGTGCCTGTGCAACTAAACAAAAAAGATAGGATAGACCTCAATCTCATTACACAGGATCTCACAACGGCGAAGGCTACTGCAGAGAGGATTAACTCATTTCTAAAGGGGGAGTATGCCAAGGCAGAAAGCCCTTCAAATATCAGCATTGTAGTCCCCGAGCAATACTCAAATAGGGTTGTTGATCTTATGGCATCGCTTGAGACACTTGAAGTAAAGGTAGATACACCTGCCAAGGTTATCGTTAATGAAAGGACTGGCACGGTGGTAATTGGTGAGAATGTCCGTATCAGCCCTGTGGCACTCTCACATGGCGGCCTGACGATACAGATCAAATCAGAGCCAGTCATCTCACAACCGCCACCACTTGCACCAGGGGGCGCACAGACCGTTGTCACCCAACAGGTAGATGTCAAGGCTGAAGAGAAGAAGGCATCCCTTACTGAGATAAAGGGTGCTACCATAGGACAACTTACAAAGGCACTAAATACTCTGGGCGTTACACCAAAGGACCTCATAGCAATCCTTCAGGCAATAAAGGCATCTGGTGCATTAAAGGCAGATTTGGTGATTATGTAGATACTTACTGGGTCCCTGTAGTTAAGGCACTATTTCTCTCACCAATCTACTGTTTTCGATATGCCATTTGACCGTTTTCTCAAGGCCTTCATCTAAGTCTATAACTGGGGACCAGTTTAACAACTCTTTTGCCTTTGATATATCTGCCATCGTCTCAGACATATCAGCCTTGTTTGATTGTAAATATCTAACAGTAGCCTTTTTGCCTAAGAGTTTCTCTATCCTTTGTATCAGGCTATTGATTGAGCAGGGTGTCACGCCTCCCCCGAGATTTATAATCTCAAAGCCAATCCTCTTTAATCCGAGAATAGTGCCCATGGCAATGTCGTCTATGAATGTAAAATCTCGTGACTGCGTGCCATCGCCAAAGACGGTCACAGGGGTATCCTCTGATATCCATTTTATGAATCTGAAGGGGCTCATGTCTGGTCTGCCAGCTGGCCCATAAACAGTAAAATATCTGAAGACTGTAACATCAATCCCATACAGATAATGATAGGTGTATGCCATTACTTCAGCAGATTTCTTTGATGCAGCATAGGGAGAGATGGGTTGATTTACCGCCCGGTCTTCTGTAAAGGGTAAAGGATGTCCTGCGTAAAGTGAGGATGTAGATGCAAGAACAAGTTTGTTCACCCCATAAATCTTCATGCATTCAAGAAGGTTTAATGTCCCTATGGCATTTGTGGTCATATACACATGTGGGTTTTCAATACTGTATCTCACACCTGCCCGTGCAGCAAGGTTTATGACAGCAGATATGGGAAAATCGCTAAACAAAGCCTTGAGCCTCTGAAAATCCTCAATATCCATTGGCATAAAGACAAAGTCTTTCATAGTTCTCAATCTCTCTAATCTGTGTGACTTAAGTCTCGTGTCATAATAATCATTCATATTGTCAATGCCGATGACCGACTGCCCGTTATTTAAAAGTAACTCAGCAGTCCTTGCCCCAATAAAACCAGCAACGCCTGTAACCAAAATAGGTTCCATCAGTAAATGCCTCCTGCTATCCCTGTGGGTATCTGTTAAGTTATAATTTATATCATCATGGGCAAAGAAAACAAAAAGGCTGGGATAATAATAATCGGTGATGAGATACTGACTGGTATGGTCAAAG
>JBDNDH010000321.1:0-2595 GCA_046719235.1 Thermodesulfovibrionales bacterium | reverse complement strand
CAGTAGCTTGAGCCAGGTATGATCATCTGTCCGATAAGGAAAAAGTAATTCATTGAACTAAATACATGGGTAGCACCAGCCCTTCTTACAGCCACCACGCTCGCGCCAACCTTTCTTTTAAACATGTCATCGTTTGCCCTTGCTACCATACCTGCCCTTTCAATCAATGCCTTCATAGTTGCAGAGACATCTGAGAAATAGGTAGGTGAGCCGAGCAATATGCCCTGAGCAGATAGCATCTTTTCAATGCATTCATTGACAACATCGTTGTCAACGGCACACCGTTTATTTTTGTTTTGAAAACACTTATAACATGCGATACATCCTTGTATTTTGTTACCAGATAGTTCAAATAATTCTGTATCAATGCCATTTGATTCCAATTCCTCAAGGACGATCCTCAGTAACATTGAGGTGTTTCCACCTTTTCTCGAACTCCCATTAAATGCTATTACCTTCACAAAGATGTCCTCCTATTATTTATCAAAGTTTAGTATTTTATTAGTTTCAGACGATTATTGCAATCTAACCTTTCTTTCATGTTGTCAAAAAAAGGGTTTTTAGATTATCCTATATCATTATCATGGCAAACCAATCTCAAAGTGGATCTAATAACAAATTAGATATATCTGTCCTCTATGTTGAGGATGATGCATTTATAAGGAAGATGCTTGTCAATATACTGTCGGGCGTTGTAAGGGAGATACATACCGCCGAAAATGGCTTTGAAGGGCTCAAGTTATACAATAATTTAAACCCAGATATAGTGCTAACTGATATTAGGATGCCTGTTATGGATGGCTTGGAGATGGCATCACAGATCAAAACCATAAATAAGGACTCAAGGGTTATAGTAACTACTGCATATGGTGATACAGAGAATCTACTTCGAGCCATCGATATTGGTATAGATAGTTATGTCTTAAAACCTATAGACAAAAACAAACTTATAAGGGTTTTAAAAAAATATACCGATGAGATTATCCTTACAAGGAGGCTTCTCAAACAAGAAGATGAGACCGCATCTACAAAGGCTTTACTGATGGCTGCAATTGAACAATCACCAATTGGTATCCTTGTTTGTGATGCCCCAAACGGAAGAATAAGGATAGCAAATGCCTCGGCATTGGCGATTAGGGGTGCTACAAATGCCAAACTTCTTGATGTAGATCTATATGAACAGCCCAAGAATTGGCAGTTTTATCACCCCGATGGAACTATTTATAAATACTATGAATTGCCTATTGCCTCAACGATCATGAAAGGTCTAACGGTAAAAGATGTTGAGATGATTATCAAGAGGGATAACGATGAGATGAGGTGGGTAGTTGCAAGTTCCGCACCTGTGTTAGACAAGAGAAACAACATGGTTGCCTGTATAATGCTAATGGATGATGTTACTGAAAGGAAAAGGTTATCCGACCAGTTACACCATGCACAAAAGATGGAGGCAGTGGGTCAGCTCACTGGGGGAATAGCACACGATTTTAACAACATTCTTACTGCAATAATGGGCTATGCAAGTCTCTTGAGGGGTAACCTTGAACAAGACGAGATCAACAGGGGATATATTGACCAGGTGATGATGGCAGCAGAGAAGGCATCCACATTAACAAGAAGTCTTCTTGCATTCAGTAGAAAACAGTTGATATCTCCACGGAACATAAATGTTAATGATATTCTTTCGGCACTCCAGAGATTGTTGACCCGCCTAATTGGTGAAGATATCGAATTAAAGATTGATTTATACGATGGGGAACTTAACATATATGCAGATCCTATTCAGATTGAGCAGGTTATATTTAACCTTGTGACTAACTCAAGGGATGCTATGCCAAAAGGCGGGATGTTAAGGATATCTACCTCCATATCTGAAGGAATTGAGGACATGATAGATGTCCAAGAAAAAGACTGTAGGCAATACGCACTTATAAGGGTTACTGATACAGGGCATGGTATAGATGAGCATATATTAGACAAGATCTTTGAACCATTTTTTACCACTAAGGAAAAGGGTAGGGGAACAGGCTTAGGGCTTTCTATAGTTTATGGCATAGTCAAGCAACACAAGGGACATATATTTGTATCAAGCACAGTGGGAAAAGGCACAGAATTTAGGATCTATTTGCCAATTACACCTATTGTTAAGGATAACAACAACATTGCCGAAGAATATGCAATCAATGAATCCAAGGGAACCGAGACAATATTAGTGGTAGAAGACAGTGATGAAGTTAGGACTATCACCACAGAAATATTGAGGAGTAACGGTTATGCGGTAATAGAGGCATTTGATGGACAGGATGCCATTGAAAAGTTCGATAAAAACAAAGATAAAATAGATTTGATTGTAATGGATCTCATAATGCCACGAAAGAGTGGTAAAGAGGCATATGACGAGATAGTAAAGATAAAAAACGATATAAAGGTAGTGTTTGCAAGTGGTTACACAGGAGAGGTATTAGAGAAGATAAGGTTGCTTAAGGATAAGACGAGCTTTATCCCCAAGCCCATAAGCCCCAAGGTATTACTCAAGACTATCAGGGAGGTTCTCAATGGCGTAAGTAAGTAAATGGTTTAGTATATTATATGTCT
>JBDNDH010000320.1:0-2596 GCA_046719235.1 Thermodesulfovibrionales bacterium | reverse complement strand
TAGGTTCCTCTGTTTTCAACACATAAAACAACGCATCTATTACAGTATTGCCTACAACAAAGACGCAATCTTCACTGATACCCTCAGATATCAACATCCTTTTAGCATTCTCGGTAGGCGCAAAATGATACTTTGCAAAGAGACTTACAACCCTACGATTAAGTTCCTCAGGAAAGGGAGAGTATATATTATGAGATCTCAGCCCAGCCTCAACGTGACTAACGGGAATCCTCTGATAAAAGGCACTCAGACCAGCAGCCATCACAGTTGTAGTATCTCCCTGAATGATAACCATATCAGGCTTCTCTTGAAGCAAGACTTCATCTATTTTCTTAACCACGCTCGCAGTAAGATCGGCGAGAGATTGGTTTGGTCTCATAATATCGAGATCTATATCTGGGGAAATGCTAAATAGCCCGAGGACCTGATCTAACATCTGCCGATGCTGAGCGGTGACACAGACTTTGACTTCAAAGAAATCATCCCTTCTCATTTCATGAATAACAGGTGCTAATTTTATAGCCTCTGGACGAGTTCCAAAAATGAACAACACCCTCATCTTTACTCACCTACCATATTTACAGCGTAAAGAATCTATTTTTAAAAGCATTTTCCATCAAAGTTAATCATCTGCAACAACTCATCGATAATTTTGTCCCTGTTAAAATTCTCCTTTACATAATAGTTGCCACTTCTCCCCAATTCAGACAATCTATCCCTCTCTGCATACATCCTTCTAATTAGTGCCTCTCCGTCTTCATGATTACCCCACAGAGAGCTGTATCCACACCGTGCCTTCTTAATCATCAAATGACCATCGCTTTCTTTGTTTAAAAAGGCTAATATAGGCATCGCTGCTGCCATATAGCCAAGGATTTTTCCTGGTACTACTGGAGTCTTATTCTTACTGGTGAGTGACACAAGCCCCACATCACAATCTTTCACAAGAAGTGGATATTCAGCCTTTGAGATAAATGGTTTAAAGAGGACATTATCAAGTCTAAACTCCTTAGCTCTTCTCTCTAAGTCCCCCTTTATCATACCATCTCCCACGAGAAGAAAGCATATCTCCTCAATGTCTTTCAGCTTCTTAGCAAGCTCAATCACGAAGTCTAATCCTTGAGACGGTCCCATCACACCAGCAAACAATATGACGAATTTATCCTTCAGACCAAACCTCTCCCTAAATCTCCCCGATTTTGATGCACCTTCAAACTCAGTCACATCAATCCAATTATGCAGTATCTTAAATTTACTCATGAGGTGCTGATACTTCGTGCTCACAAACCGTAGATTCCCCTCTGAGTGAAATGTAACAATATCAGCACTCTCATAGGCATGCCCTTCCATCAATTCGAAGAATTTTATCAAAAGAGGATTTCTAAGGATTCCCAAATCGATCGCATTTTGTGGGAATAAGTCCTGGACATTTAGCAAAAACTTAGCACCAAAGAGTTTCTTTAATCTTTTTCCAACAATCGATAGGGGTAGTGGTGGGGAGTAGACGATTACAGCGTCTAATCTAAACTCAGGACCTTTGAGTCTATTTAGATAATGCTTAATCTTTTTAATAAAGAGAGATGGCATCGTAAGCTGAGAGATACCACGGACTATGAAGCTAACCTTGTGATGTGGTAGAGTTTTTATCCTGATGACCTTTATACCATCTTCATCAGTAAACTCATCATACTTTTTAGATCGGTCTTCCTCTGATAGATTATATTGCGGATAGGATGTTGCCACAACAATATCAAAACCCCTCCCTTTTAAACCTAATGCCAGCTCCTGCATCAGATGAGATGCAGAGCGAACCTCAGGTGGATATGAGTCTGATACAAGCAGAATTGTCTTCATTTTTAAAGAGAGTTTTTAGAGATTCCTTTAACTATCATAGTGAGACTTCAGAGCTCCACTACCTTATTAGTCAACAGAGATTCATTTATCTTAAACACCCCAAGCGTAGACCAGTAGATCTCCTCGTATGATATACCTTTTTTTGATTTTCCTAAAATAACATCAGTGAAGTTTTGAAACTCCTCAAGATAACCCATCTCTTGGTTAAAGGTCTTGAATGTCTTTTTGCGACCATTGAAAAACAACTGCGTCTCTCTGAAATCTTTTATAACTGCTGTCTTGCCTTCACAGAATACCTCTATGTACTCTCTCGAAAAGGCCTTATCTCCACTTGCCGTATAGACAATACTTCCTACACTTCCATCACCAAATTTTACTGTGATACACAAGTTATCGCTGTTGACAATGCTTTTATTATCACCGCTTACCCTCTGGGCAAATATTTTTGTTGGTCTTGACTGAGTGATGTAGATCATCCAATCAAGGAAATGGCAGACCTCACCAATGACTCTGCTACCTCCCTCTTCTTCAGAGTGCACCCAATGGTCTGGTGGTACAAAGCCAGCATTTACACGATAGTGGACAACCAGTGGACTAAATCTAAATTTCTGAATACCCTCAGTCTTAAACTCTGGATCTCTATTTACTCCGATGAATTCAAGCACCCTCTTACTATGAGGTGAAAATCTCCTGTTATACCCGACCATCAGGTAAGGCTTCTGCTCTAAAGAGCGATAAACAT
>JBDNDH010000032.1:0-8938 GCA_046719235.1 Thermodesulfovibrionales bacterium | reverse complement strand
GATCTGCCGTTTTTAGCCCTATATCAAAGGTTAATTATGTGGTAGAAAAGACAAGGGTTGGCAGATCGACAGACTATGACAGGCTGGTATTAGAAATATGGACTGACGGGAGCATTACCCCAGAAAAGGCTGTAAGCGATGCAGCAACGATACTCATGGATCATTTGGATATGTTTATCCTTTTTGACGAAGACGAGACCGAAGAGGATGAAAATAAGGCAGTATCTGTAATTGAAAATGACAGGCTCAATACAAATCTATCAAAGCATATAGATGAGATTGAGCTCTCTGTTAGGGCTTATAATTGTCTAAAAAACGCTAATATAAAGACGATTGCTGACCTCGTTCAAAAGACTGAACACGAAATGCTTAGAACAAAAAACTTTGGAAGAAAATCACTCAATGAGATAAAGCAGGTATTGAATTCAATGGGGCTCAAATTAGGGATGAGGCTGCCCCAAGACTAAATAGAGGGAGGAGATTACCAAAAATGAATCATAGAGTAAGTGGTAGGAAGTTTAGCAGGACGCATAACCAAAGGAAGGCGCTCCTAAGAGGACTGGTTACATCGCTTTTTGAACATCAGAGTATTGAAACCACCGTTGCAAAGGCTAAGGCAATCAAACCAATTGCTGAAAGGCTTGTCACAATAAGCAAGCGAAATGACCTCCACTCTAAGAGATTGGTTATGTCTTATCTTTATACAAGGTCTGCAGCAGTCAAGTTGTTTTCAGAGATCGCACCAAGGTTTGCAAACACAAATGGTGGTTACCTTCGTATTATAAAAACAAGGCAGAGGGTCAATGACAGGGCACCAATGGCGATCATTCAATTTACCGACTATGAGGTAAAGCAGCCAACGAAGAAGAAAGAAGAAAAGAAGGAAGAGAAGAAGAGTTGACAGAAATTCTGATAATATTGCTTTTTGTTGTTATATGGGTGGTGTTGCAGCGGTTTCTCTTGCCAAAGATGGGTCTGCCATCATGAATGCCAAGCCAGAAAGGTTCAGGGAACCGATTAGGAAACACTAAATGCGGATCAAAAGAGGGCTCTGGTGCGCCCAAAATGCATTAGTGTAAGAGATTATTATGTAATAATCTCTCAATAAATAAACACCATCCTAAAATTGAGTCCACATAGACACACTTTCATCAAGATACTATAGAATGAACTCATATGCTCTTAACAACAGCAAGTGTCATTAAACATGTGGGTTGACTTTTAATTGCCATTTCAAGTATCTCAATATAACCATGTTCAGATTGCTCAATGACAAGAAACTGACCTTCAAGGCAATCAGTGCGTTGTTGTTGATGCTCCTTTTGTTGATAGTCCTTTTACTTAGTAGGGATGTAATTACCTATCTTTACAGAGGTAAGATAAAGATACAGGCCGAAAAGACAAAACAGGATGTTAGATATCCTACTTTTAAAGACTATGAGATCATCGTTAAGAATAATCTAATTAGCGACAAAAAAGCCGAACCTTATGAGATAAAGACCACTCAAAATATGCCAGAACAAAGGGTAGATTACAAACTTATCGGGACTATTGCTGGAGATAGGGATTTTGGCTATGCAATATTGTCGGATCCAAAAGGGATGCAAGAGGTTGTGAGGATTGGTAAAAAGATTGAAGGACTCGGTATCCTACAAAGCGTACAGAAGACAAAGGTGATCATCAAGTCTGATGATGGTACACTAAAAGATATAGTATTGTCGGATATATTGACGATTCAAGAGTTGCAAACAATAAGTCCGAAGATTTCTGCTGAATTTGCTAAACAGACGGGGGAAAAGACCTTTACGGTTGATCAAAAAAGGATACAACACGCCATAGAAAATCCTAATCAGATCATGACTGATGCAAGACTCCTTCCTAATTTTGTAGATGGAATGCAAAAGGGCTTTGTTCTACGTGAGGTTAAGCCTGGTGGCATATACCATAGCCTTGGCTTGAGAGACGGTGATGTGCTTTTAAGGATAAATGAGTATAATATCAGCAATCCTGAAAGTGGGCTTCAGGCATTTATGGCACTAAGGGGTTTAGAGAGGATAAATCTCGACATAATACGAGGCGGGACTAACACGACACTGACCTATTTGATAAGGTGACGGTAGAAAGATGAGGTGGGAGGCGGTTAATCAATATGACAACTAAAAAGGCTATTGTGGTTTTTTTGTGTGTATCTCTTATCTTGATATCATTTACATTGGCATTGGCATCTTCCAAGAAAGACGATACGAGGGTTACTTTCAACTTTGTGGACGTTGAATTGTCTGCTATCGCAAAATTCATCAGTGAGATAACAGGCAAAAACATGATCTTTGATGAGAGGCTGAAGGGTAAGATAACAATCATTGCGCCTAGCAAACTTGCCATATCTGAAGCCTATAACCTTTTCCTTTCAGTGCTTGAATTAAAGGGATTTACCGCCATACCCTCTGGTGTAAATGCCTACAAGATTATCCCTCTTAATGAGGCGAGACAAAAGGGTTTTGCAGTAACAACAGACAGACAACCAGTTAATGAGTCATATAATGCAAGATTGTATCAACTAAAACATATATCTTCAGATGAGGCAATGAGATTCTTACAGCCTCTTGTATCGAGGGATGGACATATATCCACACTTGCCTCTGGTAACATTCTGCTTATTGTAGATTCTGGATTAAACATAGAGAAGTTAATCTCACTGATTGAGAGTGTAGACCAACCATTTGTTGTAAATGAACCGGATATTGTTTACCTTACAAACTCAAGTGCTGATGCCGTTGCTAAGATAATCAATGAGGGGATTGCAAAGAAACAAAAATCTGGGCATACCCAGCAGACTGAGGAACATAAGGCAATTCCTGATACGAGGCTAAATGCGGTGATGCTGTTTGGTGATAGAGGTTTTAAAGAGTTGTCAAAAAACATCATAAGGGAGATTGATAAGCCTGCCTCGACGAGGACAGGTAAGATGCATGTGTATTTTCTTGAACATGCAGATGCCACAGAGATGGTAAAGGTGCTTGAGGGAATTTTAAAGGTCACCACAAAACCACCTGCTGGTGGTACGGCACCTGTGTCTGTCTTTGAAGCCCAGACATCCATAAACGTAACCGCTGATAAATCTACCAATGCCCTTATTATTACAGCATCACCTTCAGACTATGAGAGCCTTATAGGAATAATAAAACAGCTGGATAAGAGGAGGAGACAGGTCTTTGTAGAAGCCACAATTGTGGAGGCATCAATTGAAAAATTGGCAGATATCGGGGCGAAGTGGAGATTGATTGCTAAAAAAGACGGTAATCCTGTTGCAATAGGGGGTTTTGGGGTTGTTGACTCGGCTGCAATCAATAATCTCATAACAGGACTGTCAGGATTTACCCTTGGAGGTATGGGTAACTTTATGGACATTAAGATCACAAAACCGGACGGGAGCATTTCTACTATCACAGCCCCAGGCATTGCAGCACTGTTTAGCCTCGATGAGTTTAAAAGTGCTGTAAATGTTTTGTCAACTCCTCAGATACTAACAGCAGACAACAAGGAGGCAGAGATCGTTGTGGGTAAGAATGTGCCTTTTATATCCCGAAGGGAATCAGACCCCACAAGAACGTTATCTGTGTTTAGCACTATAGAAAGGAAGGATGTGGGTATTACACTAAAGATAACACCCCAGATCACAGAGGGTGATTATGTGAAACTGGATATTTATCAAGAGATATCGTCAGTAATACCTGAATCACAGGATGTTGTCATAAGCGTAGGACCAACTACTACAAAAAGGGCTACAAGGACATCAGTGGTCGCAAAGGATGCAAAGACTATAGTCATTGGGGGCCTAATGCAGGACAGAGAGGAAGAAAGTGTCAGAAAGGTGCCAATATTGGGTGATATACCTATTTTAGGATGGGCATTTAAGAGTAAGACCGTTAATACAGAAAAGACCAATCTGCTCGTATTTATAACACCACATATAATAAAGGATTATGAGAAGATGAGCCAATTAACTACTGATAAGCAGATAGACTTTGGATTACAGAAGGCATCTGTTTTTTCTACAGAGTTTATCATCAGATTTAAGGACGGTGTAACAGCCGATAGGATACAAGAAATACTCACTGCATCTGATGCAGAGATTGTTAAGGTGCTCGTTTCCCCACATACAATCTTGATAAGACTCAAGGGTGATGAGAATGTCGATGCGAGGCTGTCATCTATAAAATCCTATGGCGAGGTTCAGTATATTGAACCAAATCTTAAGAGAAGCATCAGGTAAGAATGAACCTTGAAGGTTCAAATATTGACCATCTTATTAATCAGCATCTGATAAAAAGCATTCCCCTACACTTCATAAAGGGTAATGAGATATTTCCTATATCCAACGATGGTGGGGTGCTCAAGGCCCTTTATCACAACGACAACGGACTCCTTGCCATTAGGGAGCTCTCCAAGAGTATGAATCTCAGCCCTCTACCCGTAAATACAGACAGACAAAAAATCATAGACCTAATAAATAGGGCATTGTCAATACTGGGAAATCCACAGGATGTGATCGATACATTTGAAGATACAGATTTTTCTTCTGTTGCCACAGAGTTTCAATCACCACGGGATATTCTTGAATTAACTGAAGAGGCACCCATAATTAGGCTTTTAAATGCCCTTATTCAACAGGCTTTGAAGGAAAGGGCAAGTGATATACACATAGAACCGTATGAGGCAGAGTTGGAGGTTAGATTCAGGATTGACGGTATCCTAACAAAGGTTCTATCTCCACCTAAGATCATCAAGGATGCCCTAATAAGCAGGGTAAAGATTATGTCAGGTCTGGACATCGCAGAGAAGAGGCTTCCTCAGGATGGACGAATAAGGCTACTTTCAGGGGGTAGAGACATTGATATAAGGGTATCAATAATCCCAACAACTCATGGTGAGAGGGCAGTATTGAGGATACTGGATAGACAGCAGGGACTCAAGGGGCTCTGGGAGTTAGGACTGTCTGAGAAGAACTGCAGAGTGTTAGAGGATTTGATTAAGAGACCTAATGGGATTATACTCGTTACAGGTCCAACTGGTAGTGGAAAGACGACAACCTTATACGCCTTATTAAACAGGATTGACAAAGACAAGAGGAATATAATCACTGTTGAAGACCCAATAGAATACCAACTCACAGGTGTAGGTCAGATGCAGGTAAACCCAAAGATTGGTCTTACCTTCGCCTCTGGGCTCAGGTCTATATTAAGGCAGGATCCAGATGTGATAATGGTGGGAGAGATCAGGGATTTAGAGACCGCTGAGATAGCCATACAGGCATCTCTTACAGGTCATCTTGTCTTTAGCACCCTTCATACAAACGACTCTTCTTCAACTATAACAAGGTTGCTTGACATGAATATTGAGCCTTTTTTGATTGCCTCATCTCTGACAGCTGTTCTGGCACAAAGGCTCGTTAGGACAATATGCCCATGGTGTAAAGAGACCTATTCTGCAGTTTCAGATGATATCAGATATCTTGATGATGCCTCTCATGTGTTATACAGGGGAAAGGGCTGTGAAGCCTGTAAGATGACAGGTTACCTCGGTAGGACAGGTATCTTTGAACTTTTGTTAATAGACAATGAGTTGAGGCAACTCATCACCTCCCGTAGGGATTCTAACACTATGAAGGATTACTTGGTCTCTGTAGGTATGACTACACTGTTTCAGGATGGGATCCAAAAGGTAAGGCAAGGGGTGACCACACTTGAGGAGGTATTGAGGGTTAGCCTGAAGGATTATGTTGAGGTATAGATTAGGTGCCACTTTTTAACTACAAGGGGTACAGAAAAGATGGCTCTATTGTCTCTGGCGTGATAGAGGCATCGGGATACAACGATGTGATCTCAACACTAAGGTCAGAAGGCGTTTTCATAAGTGATGTAACTCAACAGCAACTGCCTTCTCAACAGAGGTCTATCGGTGTGTCTGCGGATAGGTTTGTGCCATTTTTTACCCGCAATCTTGCAATATTGCTCTCCTCCGGTGTCACCATAGTAGATGCCTTGCAAACCATGTCTTTAGAGTCTTCGGATCAAGAGAGACAACTGATTATTACGATTAAGGATAGTGTCTCATCAGGGGCACCACTATGGAAATCGCTTGAGATATTTCCAAATATCTTCCCCGAGTTTTACATTGGTATGGTTCAGTCAGGAGAAAATAGCGGTAGTCTTGATAGGGTGCTAATAAGATTATCAGAGTATCTTGAATCCCGCAGCCAATTAAAAGAAAAGGTCAAAAATGCCTTGATATACCCAGTCTTTATGCTATTTGTAAGTCTTGCGGTCTTGGGTTTTGTCTTTATCTTTGTGATACCTAAGATAACCAAGATTTTTAGAGATACTAATACCCCTTTACCCTTTTTGACAAGGCTACTGATTGAGGTCAGTACATTTATGGTCGATTACTGGTGGTTGATATCCCTAATGCTGGTAGTTGTGGTATTTGTGTTTGAAAGGAAATTACCGAGCAAAAGACACATCATAGATAGATGGCTATTAAGACTACCTGGTAACATCTTACAAAGCCTATACTATGCAAGATTTGCAAGGATACTGTCATATCTCCTTGAGGGTGGTGTGCCTATGCTTACTGCCCTGATGTATTCTGCAAGGTCCACAGGGAATTCAGCTATAGAGAGGTCTATACGAAAGACTCAAGAGGAGATTACAGAAGGGATCTCACTTTCGGGTGCTCTCAAGGGTTTCCCCCCGATATTTATACAGTTGGTCACTACAGGAGAAAAAGGTGGAAGACTGATAGAGACCCTTAGACGCACCGCTGATATCTATGAGGAGGAGTTTAACAGACGGATGTCAAGATTGATATCAATCATTGAGCCATCCATGATATTAGGTATGGGGATGGTTGTTTGTATAATAGTGCTTGCGATCTTATTACCATTGCTTCAGATGAATCAACTTATAAGGTAGTATTTTTTGCAAAAGATGCTATCAAAAAAAAGGCATATACCCAGACACTACTGTCACATAAATACAAGCCTTATAGCATTATCGTTATTAGGGTTGATTTGCCATGAACATTAACATAAATTCAATACCAGAATCTCCTGGGGTGTATATCTTCAAGGGCGTGAGGGAGAGTATCCTCTACGTTGGCAAGGCTAAAAATCTTAAAAACAGGCTTAGATCATACTTGGTTTCCACCACTTCATTAGATAGTAGAAAGGCAAGTATGATGCGGTCTGTCCGAGACCTTCAGTGGATAATAACAGACTCTGAGCTGGAGGCGTTAATCCTTGAATCCAACCTGATAAAGCAACACAAACCAAGATTTAATATAATCCTCAGGGACGATAAAAGTTACCCGTTTCTGAGGATAACCGTCAAAGAACAATGGCCAAAGATAGAAGTAGTTAGAAAGATATCAGATGACGGAAGCCAATATTTTGGTCCCTATGTGCCATCACAGTCAATGCGGGAGGCCTTGTTTGTGATCAAAAGGCACTTTTTGATCAGAAAGTGTAGACACAACATAGAGAAGGGACAAAGACCGTGCATCCAGTATCAGATGAGGAGGTGTCTTGCCCCTTGTGCAGGTCTTGTATCAAGGGATGAGTATATGAAACATGTAGAAGAGGTGATCCTCTTTTTGAATGGTAAAAACACAGAGCTTCTCGGGATCTACGAACAGAAGATGCATTACTTCTCAGATCTCTTGATGTTTGAAGAGGCAGCCGCCATAAGAGACAAGATTGAAAGACTGAAAAGGGCGTTGGAACATCAGAAGGTCATCTCACCTGAACTTGGCGATTTAGATGTAATAGGGCTCCATATAGATGAAGAGGGCAACAAGGCGATCTTTAACGTGCTTTTCATAAGGAATGGATTGCTGATAGGTGCAAAGGACTTTTTGCTCAAGAGGCTAGCTGTCATAAACTACGATGAGATAATAGGCTCTTTTTTAAGAGATTTTTACAGTGGAGTGAATTTGCCTCCAGCACTTATACTCATACCACAGGGTTTTGATGGTCATGAGTTATATCAAGGCTTGCTCTCTATCAAAAAAGGCAGTGATGTCCAGATAAGGACCGCACTTAGTCAAAAAGAACAGGAGATGGTAAATCTGGCAGTTGAAAATTCGAGGAGTCACAGCCAAAACAAGACAGAAGGAGTTTCAACGAGTTTATTAGAGGAATTGAAAAAGAGGTTACTGCTCAAGGAGTTACCAAATACCATTGGTGCCTTTGACATATCAACATTGGGGGGTAATGAATCATCAGGAGGCCTTGTATATTGGCAGGACGGGGGATTTAAGAGGCAATACTACAGGAGGGTAAAAATAAAGACGGTTGATGGCATAGATGATTACGGGATGATGCAAGAGGCGATAAGGAGACTAATCGTCAAGGTCCCAAACCCCAAGTTGTTAATAATTGATGGCGGGAAGGGACATCTTGAGGTAGGGCTGAAGGCACTTAGTGATTTAGGGATATTTGTAGATGTCGTATCTGTGGCAAAGAAGCCAGATAGGGTCTTTCTCAAGACCGGAGAGATAATAGATATCTCAGACCGTTCTCCTACCTCTTTGCTTCTGAGGGCATTAAGGGATGAGGCTCATAGGTTTGTAATTAGCTATCATAAGAAACGGAGAAAGGATAAGACCTTTCAATCCCCTTTGGATTCGATAAGTGGAATAGGCAGGGCAAAAAAACTGGCACTACTAAGGCATTTTGGTAGTCTAAAGGCAATCAGAGAGGCAAGTGTTGAGGAGATTACAAAGATAAAGGGTTTTAGCAGAATCTTGGCTGAAAGTGTCCTTGAGTCCTTGCGATCAGGCAAAGATAGAGAAACCTAAGCCATTAAGTAGTTGTTTTGATTTCTTATATTCATTAATGCCTCTTTGACTATCCTTAGAGGTAAATTCTCCATTTATTGAT
>JBDNDH010000319.1:0-2598 GCA_046719235.1 Thermodesulfovibrionales bacterium | reverse complement strand
TGAGGATCTGCTTCATTCGCCCACTTCAAGGCCATCTCAATATATTCCTCTCCAATAGCATTGTACCAGATATTCTTTCTTAAACTACCATTTTCATCCATTGGCTCATTTACAACATCCCAGTCTCTTACTTTTCCCTTGTATCTTCCAACAACTGTTTTGATATGATCCCTTAAAATTTCAATAGCCTTATCCTTGGATAGAGAACTACCAAGCCAGGCTGGATTTTGAAAATGCCAGGCAAGTGTATGTCCCCTTACAGCCATACCATTCTTTAAGGCAAAATTGACAATTTTATCAGCTCCAGTAAAATCATATCTCCCATTAGCCGGATGAATAAGTTCCCACTTCATTTCGTTCTCTGGAGTAAGATAACTGAAATTATTGGTAAGCACCTTCACAAATTCAGGATCATCAAGATAATGAGACATTAATGCAGCACCAATATAAATACCTCTTTCCTTTGCAAGCCCTCTTAAACCAAGCATGCTCTCTTGAGAAAAAACCGATTTCACACAAAAGGCTAAAGTTAAAACTAAAAATATTCTCTTAAACATAAAAGTTTCCTCTCCTCCTTTTTTAACACGTGAGGCTGTCTCACAACCTCACGGAAAAATTTTTATAAATAGTTTTATACAATAAAAACATGCAAAAAAGAGGGAATTTGCTCTTCATAACAGAAATTTTTGTATTTTTGTCATTATTACCGCTCATTTTCTTATACATTTTCTCAATATTATGAACTATTGCCATTAAACTATATTCACCTTTTACTTTTTCAAGACCTCTTAACCGAAATTCTCTGAATCCTTTATTGTATTTGATATTCCCAAAAACAGGCTCAATCGTATACATCCTTTCCTTATATTCCTCATAACCCCAGTCACTCCTGATTAAATTATACATTTTTTCTCTTAGATCTTCATCAACATACCTTGTTATCTTTCGACCAATCTTGCCTCTACAGCATATTTCTCGGTTTTCACATCCCTTACATTCCCTACACCTGTATTGTACATATTCTACTACAAGACCATTCTTTCTTTTCACTTTCTGTCTCTTTTGTGTCTCTCTATACAATTTCTTCCCTTCAGGACAAATATATACATCATTTTCAGAATCATACTTAAATTTATCCTTCTTAAATTTTTCACCTTCACCTACTATTCCTTCCCTTGATTTTTTTATTTCTTTGAGTTCCCTGTCCGGTATTAACCCAATAATCCCTTCCCTATCTAAAAATTGAATGTCTTCTCCATCAAGATAACCCGCATCAGCAAGCAAAATTTCAGGTTTTAACTGGGTGTCTTTTATTAATTCTTCAATGTTTGTACAAATCTGCCCTCTTTCATTCGGACTATTTATTACATCCTGCGTAAGTATTATCTGACTTTCGGTATCAACAACTGTCTGACAGTTGTAAGAAGCTTCAAATCCTTTCCTTGTCTTCATAAGTCCACAATCCGTATCAGTCTGATTAATCTGTCTTTTATCTTCTTCTTCCATCTTTTTCTTTAACTCCCTTATCTTACGAATCCTCTCTCTCGGATCACTTAAATCTTCAGGAAGTTCATCTCCCCTTTTATCAACACCAAAAATCCTGTCTTCTTCTTCATCAATTTCATCCATCTTCTTAAAAGCCTCTTCAATCGCTTCAATTTCTTCCTTCTCTCTTTTATCAAGCCACTCTCTATCACGAAATTTATCCCTGCTCGCATTCGCCTTGATCTTTGTCCCATCTATCGCAACTTTCCTTACTCTTGCTATCCCTAAGGATAAACACATCTTTACAATTTGCTTGAATAAACCTTTCAATTGTCCAATATGCCTCCTCCTGAAATTGGCTATCGTCCTGAAATCAGGCCTTTGCCTTGCACTTAAGTACCAATAAAAAATGTCTCTTTCCAGTTCTTTCGCTATCCTGCGTGAACTGAATATACCATTGTAATAGCTGTAAAACAATACCTTTAGCATCATTCTGGGATGATATGCTACATTACCTTCTTCTGTATACATTGCCTCAAGTTCTCTTAAATCTAAGGCATTGACAATGTCGTTAATGAAACGACATATATCATTCTTTGGTATTTCAGAATATATATCTACAGGAAACAACTCAAGCTCCTCCTGAGAATATGGCTTGAATTTCATAGTTTATCTCCATCCTTTATTTACAAATATTATATCATTTTTCTTCTCTTTAGCCAAGTTATTGGACAGCCTCAAGTCACAAAAGAAAAGGTGACACCAAAAGAAAAAGACTTTTTTGCCTTGTGGCTTGTTCAAAAGTATAGCACTGAAAAAATCCACCCTCGCACATTCGCAATCCTTTGCTCAACGTGCTCGGGGTGGAAAACATCCTGTTTTCCTGTGTAAAAAGTAGGGTATGATTTTTTCAGGAGTTTTAATCACAAGCCAACGGCGAAACTCAATAACAAAATAATCTTTTGATTTCTTAACTAATACTTTAAATTTTACACTATCTCCGCTAAGTTGCCCGTGAAAATGAAGGAATGTCAACACAGGCTTAACGAGTTGCTGAGTCTGTTGAAGCAACCTCAACGGCAGCATCCTTGCTGCCTTAGTTAAAAAGACGGC
>JBDNDH010000318.1:0-2604 GCA_046719235.1 Thermodesulfovibrionales bacterium | reverse complement strand
TAATCACAAAAGAAGATATAAAAAGGTTTGCCAATCCCTCTACAAAGGTTGACGAGATACTCCAATATGTTGTTGGACTGAATGTCATTAGGGGGAACGGGATTTATAGCCTCGGTGCCTCTGCAACGCTGAGAGGGCTTTCTAATGAAGGGGCAAGAACACTCGTTTTGATTGATGGGGTTCCAGTGAACAAGTCTGATACAGGAGAGGTCAATTTTAATAGGATAAATATTAATGATATTGAAAGAATTGAGATTTTTAAGGGTCCTGCATCGTCAATGTATGGTAATAATGCTATGGGTGGGGTGATAAACATTATTACATCAAAACCAGACAAGCCCTTGCAGGGTTTTGCAGATTTTTTCTATGGGACATATGGCACCTACGGTGGTAATGCAGAGATATCAGGAAGACTATCAGGGGACACAGGACTTTATATCAAAGGGTCAGGACATTACCTAAAGAGTTCAGGATATATATCAACATTAGAGGCTAATAGGACTCCCTATACTGTTAAGAGATTTGCAGAAGAGGGGATAGGCACATTGAGCATTGGATATGATTTTGACAAGACAAATTCGATAAGGTTTAAAGTTGAATATTTCGATGATAAGAGGGGAGAAGGGGTAAAGATTAGGGATAAGGATGGCGTTCACAGACACTTTGACACATGGGCATATTCACTCAACTATAAAGGTTCATCAGGCAATATGTCTTGGCAGGCAAAGGCATTTTGGCAGAATGAAAATTACAGAAGACTTAGTGAAAGTTTGCGAGGCACTACTTATACCGCCTTTGATGTTGATTCAGACAGAACAGATATGGGAATTGATGGAATGTTTTCATTACAAGCACATCCAAGTCATCTAATCACACTTGGTGCAGATATCAGAAAAGGTAAGGTCGATGCATCAGACATATATAAGACCTCCCCTGACCGTGCAGATAATCAAGGAGCCCTGACTATACTTGGACTGTGGCTACAAGACGAGATGTCGTTTATGCAGGATAGGTTTAATATAACGGCCTCATTAAGATTTGATAAGGCGCGCTTTAGTGATGGTAGATTTGTCTCAACAATCCGCCCTTTTAATAGGATTTCAGGTGACTTAAAGGATAATTCATGGTCTGCCCTTACCCCAAGAATCTCTGCAAGATATAAATGGACTGCCGAATTTAGCACTTATATCTCATACGGTAGGGGATTTAGGGCATCTATCCTTGATGATCTCTGTAGATCTGGGATTATGTGGGGAATCTATAAGGTTGCCAATCCAGACCTAAAGCCAGAAAAGATAGATTCATTTGAGATAGGAACAGACTATGTACCAATAAAAGGGCTTAAACTCACATCATCTTTATATTACTCAATAGGAAAAGACTTCTTGTATTATCTCCCAACTGGTGAATCTCTTGATAACAGACCACTTTACAGGCGTGAGAATATAGGGAAGGTAAAATCATACGGGGCAGAGTTAGGCTCAAGTTACCAAATCACAAAGGATCTAAACACATTCTTAAACTACACCTACAGTAAGGCATATATTGATGAATTTGACAAAAACAGATCTCTTGAAGGGCAAGAACTCACAAGAACTCCAAAGAATCAAATAAAGGGTGGAATTACATATCTAAATCCATACATAAACCTTAGTGTCTATGGTTTATATAAGGGAAGCCAGTATGTCTATACAAATGAGGTGAGACAGACTGTAGCGAGGCTTGATAGTTATGCCACTGCAGGTATAAAAATCTGGAAGGATATTACAAAGAATCTCACTGTAACGGTCTCAGGTGATAATTTGTTTAACAAGAGGCACACAGAGAGTGCAGATGAAAAAAATCCCGGTCTCTTTGTGCTTGCTAACATTGCTTACAAATTTTAGATATTTGAGGGGTGAACAATGAGGTCAATTTTATTGGTTATAACTTTTATATTTTTTGGATTGAACACATATGTTGGTCAAGCAGAAGGGCATCATGGAGGTTGTATAGCGCTTGCAAAAGAGATTCACAATACAGCAATCAAAGAGATAGATAGACCCAAAAAGACAAATTACTTTATAGTCACAAATATTCCTTATGTAGTGAGACAAAAGCCCCAGTGTGTGATAATGGTTGATGAAATTTCAAGGGCTGCGGGTGTTTCACAGTTTAAGGGTAATTTGGTCATCCTACAAGATAGCCCGTTTAAGACGCCTTTTATTTACTTCTTCAATCCTACTAATCAAAAGGCTATTTACATAGAGATAGATAAAGACTTAAATGGCATCAAGTCAAAAAAAATAAAAACCGATATTAACAAATTTTTTACTAATGATGCTGAATTTGAGACACTTAAAAAGGATAAGTCATTCAGTGGCAATGAGTATCGCCTCTTGATGATTACAAGCATATGGTCAAAAGGTCTTCTGAGGAGCGATTTGGTTTATGCAGTGATGCTTCATAACCATTATTGTCCGGGCGTGACATCTGGATATCATATAGCCAGTTTTATTCTTAAAAACTTCCCACTGACAGAGGGACAAGGTTATGTCTTTATTGCATCACCTATGTGGTGCAAAGATGACGCTATTCAGGTAATGCTTGATACTACGCCAGGCA
>JBDNDH010000317.1:0-2622 GCA_046719235.1 Thermodesulfovibrionales bacterium | reverse complement strand
CGATCTAGGCATACTTTCTCTCCTTAGGCAGCAAACCCGGTGATATAAACCTCCAAAGTTGATGAAACAAGACAGGTAAAGAAAGGATGATGCCAGAAAAGAGCGATATCTTAATTGACATCCAAAATGCCTCAGCAGGTGCTAAGAAGACCAGTTTAGTCATCTGCAGTTTGTCTTTTGGGGCAAAATAGAGATATTTTTTGGTTATGGAGAAATCTAACTCAAATTTCAATGGAAACATTATAGCCTTAAAGAGTTCTTCAGAATAGGCAAAGGATATACTAAAAGTAATAATCAAGGCTACAAGAGAAGTTATAATCCTCTTTCTGAGTTCTCCGAGATGCTCAGTAAGAGGCATCTTTTGGTCTTCCATTACTTAAGTCTTTACCTCGTTGGTGGGTTTTTCCTTGTCGGTTTTTTGTGGAGGCTCTTCCATAGCCTTTTTAATTGGTTCTTCTATGTTGCTATAGAGTTGCTCTTTAAGTTTAATAGGATCTACAGGATTTTTTATATCCTTTATTTCTTCATGCACTTGGGTTCTGACATTGTCCATTGCCTTTTTCAACTCAGCAATACCCTTACCGAGGGTGTTAGCAATCTCTGGCAACTTTTTGGGACCAAAGACAAGGAGTGCCACAATGAAGATTATAATAAGTTCCTGAAATCCGATGTCAAACATGCTTAATGATACAAGATTGGATGTATATGATGCAAGGATGATTAAAGACGAAGATTCACTTTGATATACTAAATAAAACTACCTCTGAACTAAATCTATCCTATCAACAAAGTTGCATTTAAGATACTACGGGTAGGTCTTAAATCCCTCAAAATCAATCTGTTACTTTTGGTTTTAAATTTCTACAATATGTCTATAAGGCATTGTTATATATCCCAAAAATACTTCTTGACAAATCTTATAAAAGTGCTATAATTTAGTGCGATTTTTATTTTTAACAACTATAAGCAGTAATTCACAAAAAAGGAGGGCTCAAAATGGCGAAGGTAGGGGTGTATGTGTGTCATTGTGGTGAAAACATCGCTGGCGCGGTCAAGGTAAAAGATGTGATGAAGTATGCCGAGACTATACCTGATGTGGCCATCGTAAGGGATTACCTTTTCATGTGTTCTGAAGCAGGTCAGGAAATCATCCAACAAGACATCAAAGATGGTCTGATTGATCGAGTTGTAGTTGCTGCCTGTACTCCAAGAACCCATGAACCAATCTTTAGGAATGCTGTAGAAAAAGCAGGCCTAAACAAGTATTTCTTGGAGATGGCAAACATTAGAGACCAGGATAGCTGGGCTCATTGGCATGACAAAGAAGGGGCAACAGAAAAGGCAAAAAGACTTATTAGAAGTGCTGTTGCAAAGGGAGTACTTGCAGAGGCACTTGAGGATCGGTATGGAGATGTTGAAAAATCAGTAATGATTGTTGGTGGTGGTGTTGCTGGTATGTTTGCAGCACTTGACTTAGCAAGTATGGGGATAAAGGTTTACCTTGTTGAAAGACAGCCATCTATTGGTGGTAATATGTCAAAACTTGATAAGACCTTCCCTACAATGGATTGTTCTGCCTGTATTCTTACCCCCAAGACCAGTGAGGTAGCCCAAGATCCAAATATAGAGGTGATTACCTACGCAGAGGTAGAGGAGGTAAAGGGATATGTAGGAAACTTTGATATAAAGATAAAGAAAAAGGCAAGATATATCGACTGGGATAAGTGTATAGGATGCGGTATTTGTGCAGATATCTGTCCTGTAAAGGTTCCTAACGAATATAATTGTGGCCTTAACCATAGGAGGGCTGCATATATTGAATATCCTCAAGCAGTTCCCAAAAGGGCAGTAATCGATGAGCCAAATTGCCTATACTTCAAGACATTAAAAAAGACTGGAAAGCCTGCATGTCAGATATGTGAAAAAGGGATACCGGCAAAGGGGATACAAGGATGTCCAGCCAATGCGATCAAGTTTGATGATAAGGATGAGTATATGGACATCAAGGTCGGTGCAGTGATAATTGCAACCGGCTTTAAGCCAATGTCAAAGACTCATTTTAAAGAATATAGCCCTCAGTCGCCTGATGTTATCACATCAATGGAATTTGAGAGGATTCTTTCAGCAACAGGACCTACTGGTGGTGAATTAAAGAGACCTTCAGATGGGACAAAGCCAAAGACCATAGCGATGATATCTTGTGTGGGTAGTAGAGATGAAAGACACCATTCATACTGCTCAAAGGTATGTTGTATGTATATGCTCAAACACGCAAGGATTCTTAAGGAAAAATATCCATACATTAATCTGTATCTTTTCTTTATTGATGTCAGGACAGCAGGAAAGGATTTTGAGGAGTTTTATGTATATACAAAAGGACTTGGGACCAAGATAATAAGAGGCGGTAGGGTCTCTTCCGTAGATGAAAAACCAAATGGTAAATTAAGGGTAAGGGGTTTTGATGTAGATTTGGGCTCCCCTGTTGAATTGGAAGCGGATCTGGTTGTTCTTGCAACCGCAATTGAGCCTCCAGATGGCATAGATGATCTTGGAAGGTTATTCTCTGCAACATGTGGCAGGGAGGGATTCCTTAGAGAGGTCCATACAAAGCTCTATCCTGTT
>JBDNDH010000316.1:0-2623 GCA_046719235.1 Thermodesulfovibrionales bacterium | reverse complement strand
AGTAAGGTCAATAATAAGATACATATATATATCATCACTAATCCCTGAATACCTCAGAATGCTACAGGATAAAAGACCATAAAAGGGCTCATGATTGTGCCTTATTAACCCCACCTCAATGTTGCTGATATAGCCCTGTTCTTTTATGTCCCTTTTGAGACCATTAAAATCATCATGATTTGAAAAGAGGTTAATAATATTAGTGCCAATAATCATATCCCTTTCTGAAAATCCAAAAAGGTCAAGACATGCCTTATTTGCATCAATGATTGTGCCATTTTCACTTGAGAGTATTATGCTATTTTTTGAGTCTTCAAATATCTTCTTAAACCTGTATTCCCTGTCCCTTATCTCGTTGGACATCTTACAGAGACTTTTGGATATCTCCTTTATCTCTTCAAAGCCCTCATTCAGCAAGGTGACGTCATAATCACCCTTTTTTATCTTATCAATCTCTCTTATCAAGATATTGATAGGGCTCTGAATCATCCTTGAGATTATAAGACTTAAGATAAGACATGTAAAGACCGCCCCCAAAAAGATAACAACACCTTTATTTTTTATATAGTTCATTAATAAATAAGCCTTATCATACCTCTCTCCAACAAAGATAACCCAATTGAGTATCTCCAGTTTTTTGGCGTAAACAAGATAGGTCTGGCCATCAAAGACCTCAATAAAAGGTCCCCTTTGACCTGCCAATGCCCTTTTTATAACAGGGATGTTCTTTACATTCATTGACTCCTCTGCAAGGTTTTGCTCTACGTGTGTTGTAAAAGTCCCCTTATCATCCACAGTAAATACAAAAATTCCAGTCCTGGAAAACTTGTCTATGAATGGCTTTATCCAATCCATGTCAAGATAGGCTAAAAGCAGGTGGTTTGAGTACTCAATAGGTATTATGTAATGGGGGGCTTTGTCTATAAGACAGACATGTGGGCCTATTACGATAGGTTTATTTTTTATCGATCTTATCTCCCTTAATATCTCGTTATTAGAAAAATCGATACCAATAAGGTCATCAATAAAGGGATAGTTATCAATCACCTTGTCTTTACTATCTATAATAAGTATCCTCTTGATACTCGGGGTGGTTGCCATGATAGAAGATATATGTTTTCTCTTTATCTCTTGTCTTTCGGTCGAATTGATAATGTCGTTTATTGTTATTATGGGAGAGATTATCCCCTTGATGTTAAGATTGATGGTGTATTCAAAGTCATCTACTATAGTCTCATATTGCCTTATCTTATCCTTTGTGATTATGTCTTTTGCCTCAAAAAAGTAGATAGAAATGACCGCTAATATCAACACTGAAAAGGATATAGAAAATGTAACGAATATGAAGTTGGCGATCTTTGTGTTCATCTAATGGTTGTCTACTCTATGAAAAGAGTTGTTTTTTACCTTTAGTATAAAAGGTTGTCTGATAGCATCACCGTATTTATCTATCTTGAATCTGCCTTGCAGACCCTCAAATTCTCCGATCTTTATAATGGTATCTTTGAGTTTTTGAGGATTAGGATTAGATTCAATCGCCTTTTTTATGACAAAAATCGTCTCGTATCCAGTGTCTGCACCGAATCCAGGATAGTAGCCAAATCTATCAAAAAAAGACCTTCTGTATCTTTGATATGATTCACCCTTAAAGAGATCGTCAACAGAATCCACCGTTATAAGACCAAGAGAGTGTTGCCCAGCATGTTCTATCAACTTCTGAGACTTTGCCCAAGGAGATGTGAAGATAATTATATCTTTATTCAAACTTCTAATCTTTTGTATCAATAAGGCTGTAGTATAGGTTTCTGCTATTATCAATACCGCATCGGACTTAAAAGAGAAAACATCCCTTGCCATCTTTGTAAATCTTGCAACAGGAGGGTCAAAAGGGATGTAGTAAAGGTTCGAAGAGACACTAAAGGTCTCTTTAAAATTGTTAATGAAATCGTTCGCGTATATCAGATTTGAGTTGTCATACACGACTATAATCTTTTTGACACCCAATCTTTTTGCATACTCACCAAGCAATCGTGCATCGTCCTTGTTTGACTGCCTTATTCTTATCAAATTGTCATCCTTCCCTATAAGAAGCGAAGAGGATGCGGTAGGGGAGATGGTAACGATCCTTTGTTCATTAACAATAGGTAATAGGTTCATAGCCTGACTGCTCGTAGCTGGACCAATAAGTGCCACTACCCCCTCTTGAACAAGCGCCTCCATATTTTCAATTGCGCGTCTATAGTTGTAACCATTGTCTCTTATAATTAGCCTTACCTGTCTGCCATTTATACCCCCCATGCTGTTTATCTCATCTATGGCGTGCAGTGCCCCATCCCTTATCTGTCTGCCTAAATCCGGATAGACACCTGTTAGGGTCACAAAAAGCCCTATTTTTATAGGATCTTTCTCCTTATTGTATTGGTTTTGGATAATAAAATAGACTGTTATTGAGACGGTAATTGCTATAATAAGCAAGATTATTTTTGGTTTTGGTCGCATTCCTTATACATTAAACAATTACTCCTTATTACTTGTCAATATCTTTATGCATCAAAGATAAAGCAGGATGCTATAAAATATGAATAGGAACGTGCCGAAAAAAATAAAGATATCTATTTGATCT
>JBDNDH010000315.1:0-2624 GCA_046719235.1 Thermodesulfovibrionales bacterium | reverse complement strand
GGTTAGTAGGTGATTTTGACATGCCAGATGTGGTAAAAGGCGCATATTCTAATCTTATTTACAGGGGTGAGAAAGTGGGTGTTGTCTTAAGAACAAAGGACAAGGTAGCGCCACTTTTTTTATCCGTCGGACATAATATTGATCTGGAATCATCAATAGAGATAATACTACATCTAACACGTAAATATAGGATACCTATTCCTCAAAGGTATGCCGATAAATTGACTAAAAGGTTGAGAGAGGAGATATCAAAAAGATGATGTTTATCGCAGATGTTATGCTTGGAAGGCTGGCAAAATGGTTAAGGATTATTGGATATGATGTTATATATTCCAACAGACTTACCGACAGAGAGATCATAGATATTGCCATAAATGACAATAGACATATACTTACCAGAGACAAAGGGATATGTTCAAGGCATGTAGTTAGAGACATGTGCCTATATATTAAGAGTAGCCTATTCATAGATCAGGTAGCTGAGGTAGTAAAGTTTTATCACCTTGATGTATTTCAAAACCCATTCAGTAGATGTATAAGATGCAACCATATATTACATAGTAGTGAAGACACTAATAATAAGACGAGATCAGAAACCATTTGTCCTAATTGTAACAGGGTATACTGGCGTGGCAGTCATGTCGAAGAGATGACTAAGTTATTGAAGAAGATATCGTCTCTGATAAATATTCATTAACCCTTTTAACCAGGCTATCCCAATCCCCATAAGACTTCTGCCGAAATAGTCTCATCGTCGGATACCAGGGTGAATCTTCCCTTGCTGTTAACCATCGCCAATCTGCATCGTAGTGCAACAATGTCCAAACCCTTAACCCCATTGCACCACCAAGGTGGGCGATTGATGTGTCTATTGTTATTATTAGGTCGAGGTTTCGCATTATATTAGCGGTATCTAAAAAGTCAGAGACATCTTGCATCACATCAACAACACCCCTTGAGATGATGAATTCTCTGTCAGTATCGGTTATTATCTTTTGAAGGTTGTATATGTGAATGTCCGCAATATCTTTGAAGATCCTAAAAAAAATATCCAGCGGACATGATTTATGCGGGGGGTTTATTCCAGACCATGCTATCCCTATTTTTACCCTTTTATCCCCTTTTGATATTGCTGCTGGAATCGGAGGTCTTATGTATGGGACATCATTTGGGATTGTCTCAATCTTTGTGTTAAACCTTAGAGGTAGTGTAAGTAAAGAACAGTAAAAGTCAAAATCTGGCAACTCATGACCCCTCGCAATCACACTATCTACACCATCGGCATAACCAAATAACCGTACCAATGGTTGAAGACACTCCAAAATAACCCTTGCCCCCATGGCATTTAATATCTTTGCATATCTGACAAACTGTATAGCGTCACCAAAACCTTGTTCGTCATGTAATAGTATGGTCTTGTTATATAGGTCTTCATTATTCCACTCTTTCCCTTTGAACTGTCTCTTGTAAGGTTCATACAAGGTGAGTCTCTTTCGCCATTCGTAGTGTTTGAATCCTTGCTCAAGGTCTCCCTTTGAGAGGAGTATCAGTCCGAGGTTCCAGTGTGCCTCTGGATATTCGTAATTTAACCTAATAGCACTTTGGTAATCATCTATTGCGGAATTTAGATCAAAAGTGTCCTTAAATACAAGCCCTCTGTTGAAATACGCAGGCGCAAAGTCAGGTTTTAGATTAATTGCCTTGTTAAGATAAATAAGGGCTCTATCATAAGACTTCATCTCATAGTATGTGGTCCCAATATTGTTTAAAACAAGATAGGAATTCGGAACGATGCCATGAAGAAACATGTATGTGTCCAGCGCCTCTTTATACCTCTTGAGATGTTTGTATGTATTACCAAGTTCTAACAAACCTTCCAAGAAATCACTCTTGATCTCAACAGACCTTTTAAAAAAATATACCGCTTCTTCATACAATCCTTTCTTCTTGAGAATACGGGCAAGGTTAAAGTAATGAATATGGTTTGTAAGACCAAATCTGACTGCCTGTCTGTAGCATGCCTCTGCCCTATCATCATCGCCGAGATTCTCAAATATTGTACCAATAATCGTTATCACTTCAGGGTCTTTTGGATAAATCCTATAACAAAGTAGCATTGTTTTTAGAGCATCTTGATGTCTTTTAATCTTACTGAGACAGTGTCCAAGTTTGATAAATACATCCTTTTGTGTGACGCCTGCAGATATCAATTGGTTAAGGTAAACGATTGCATCTTCAAACATCTCCTTAGAGATCAGCACCTGGACTATGTTTTTTTTGATCTCAACTGATTGAGGATTAAGTGATAGAGCCTTGTGGTAATAATGTAAGGCATCATCTATCCTATTCAATGAGTATAAGACATTTGCATAGTTTGTAAGAACAATGTGATTGTCTCTATCTAAACGAAGAGCCCTTTCTAAATACATCTTTGCGTCTTGATGTTTATTTAATTCAATCAGGGTAACAGAGAGATTTATAAGGGCATCCAAGTAGTTTGGATCTTCTTGAAGTGCCTGAAGGTAATGGTTAACTGACTCCTCAACATTACCTTCATTATATAGCCTTTCTGCCTTGTAATATAGATCCTCTGCCTTTGATACAGGAATCATACTAACCTTTTC
>JBDNDH010000314.1:0-2642 GCA_046719235.1 Thermodesulfovibrionales bacterium | reverse complement strand
ATAGACTATGTAGGAAAAGACAAGATTGCTTATGATTATTTGGGTGCTGATATGAAAAAGATTGAATCTAAGTATCTGGGGATGAAAAACAACGGACATGTAAGAGGTAATTATACTGGATTACCTTCAAGAGTTGCTATGTATTATGTGGATTTAAAAGAATCTATAAAAAATATTTTCTTAGCATTGAAATCTGGTGGTAAGTTAGCAATTATTATCGGAGATAGCACTGTTAGCGGAAAGAAAATCCCAACAACTTTGACAACGAAAAAGTTTTGTGAAGAAGTTGGATTTAAGTTTGAAAAATTAATATTTAACCCCCTATTAGGTGCTCGCAATAGAGCAATAAGGGGAGAAAGTGTGATAATTTGTGAGAAGGGTAAGTAAATATATGATTACAAAAAGAAATCTTCTCTGTGTAAAGCAAAAAGAAAAATTGGACCTTGGCCAGGTATTGCTCTATCAACCATATAAAAATATATTGGTAAATTTCAAAGAGTTATGTATTAATGTCGATGCAAAGGATTTTGACCCTGTATCTAATTTTTATAAATCATTGGGTCTGGTCTTGCAATAGCATTTTTCATCTCCTTTGGTCTTTTTAAAAATTCGATTGACGAATTTTCTTGTATCTCACATGCGATAGATTCTGTCCATTTCTGTTTTTATATATGTCTGCATAAACAACATTCGCTCCTGTTATAATCGCTTGGTCTCTGCTCTTCTTCGTATTTGTTCTCGTATTATCTCCCGTCTATATCTATTCTCTTTCTCTTCTCTTAAGACGGATTCAGGCCTGTTCAGCTCTCTTTTGTCTACGTTTCTTAGAAAGCCAATGATATTCTTGATTTTCCCTTTATCCCAAATAATGCATCTATGCTCGCTATATTAAATATCAATTACATTTTTTGGGGTTGAGAAGGGAGATTAGCAGCCAATAGAGGGTTGAATCAGAACATTAAAAAAGAACCCCGCTTATTTCTTAAGGGGGCAATAGTCAAATGAGAGTAGAGGTCTATTGCAGGGGCACTCATAAGGTAAGGAGGAACTTATAAGCAGGTATGACACTAAATGTAATGCCTTGCTCAACAAAAGTATCTTCTTCTGAAGAAGTAATCACATAGGCATTTTCTCTGCTTTAAGTTAAGCCTTTCATCTTCAAAATTAATATAAAGCATTCTTTCTTTACAGATACCTGCAGAAGGCAGTATCTTCATGATCTCAAAAAGCATATAGGTCTTACCGTTACGGTTTAGACCTGAAAGGGTGATTATCTTGTCGGTACTAAGCGGAACAATCAAATCCCTCTTCCTGTTCTCCGGTTGTGTTTCTTTATGGAAATCCCTAATAACCTCTTCAAGTATTTCCTTCTTTATCACAAGGGAGGTTTAACAGATTTCTTATCTTTTTAAAAGAAGGAATTAATATCTTGAGATTAATAAAACTGCCTTCAAGCCTCTCATTTTTATTGACTATAATTATTTTTTATGGAAAAACAATATTTTTATATGATAGAATTTTAGTTCAAAAAATCTGGCGAGGTAATAAAAATGAAAATGACAGGTGCAGAGATATTTGTACAATCCCTGAAAAAGGAGGGAGTAAAGGTAATTTTTGGTTATCCAGGAGGCGTGATCCTCAATATATTTGACCTTCTACATGACGACAAAGATTTGAAACTGATCCTGACAAGACACGAACAGGGTGCAACCCACGCAGCGGATGGTTATGCGAGGTCATCTGGCAAGCCAGGGGTAGTGCTTGTGACATCAGGCCCTGGCGCAACAAATACCGTAACTGGCATTGCCACTGCCTTTATGGATTCTATTCCCATAGTTGTATTTACAGGGCAGGTTCCCACATCCCTGATAGGAAATGATGCCTTTCAAGAGGCAGATATCGTAGGGATAACAAGACCTTGCACAAAATACAACATATTAGTAAAGGATGTTTCAGATCTTGCAAGGGCAATAAAGGAAGGTTTTTATATAGCCACAACTGGCAGGCCAGGTCCTGTGCTTATAGACTTGCCTAAGGATGTGACGGCAAGCAAGGCTGATTTTCACTACCCAGATAAGATTCAGATAAGGAGTTACAATCCTACATATGAGGGAAACAAGTGGATGATTGAGAAGGCTATCGCTGAGATATCCAAATCAAAAAAACCTGTCATTATTGCTGGCGGCGGCTGTGTTAGCTCAAATGCAGCTGATGAACTGAGAGAGTTAGCAGAATTTACCCAAATCCCTGTTACGATGACCCTTATGGGGCTTGGAAGTTTTCCGGGCACGCATGAACTATCTATGGGTATGCTCGGTATGCACGGGACATACTATGCAAACAAGAGTGTGCAAAACGCAGACCTTTTGATCGCCATAGGTATGCGTTTTGATGATAGGGTAACTGGTAAGATTGAAGGTTTTGCCCCAAATGCAAAGATCATACATATAGACATAGACCCAACATCAATCAGAAAGAATGTGGATGTCCATATACCTATCGTAGGTGATGTAAAACGGGTGCTATCACAGATGAACAAGATGATGAAAGAAAACAAGATAGAACAGTGGGAGGAGATAAGAAAGGCATGGCTCAAGCAGATTCAAGAGTGGAGAAACGAGAAACCGCTTTCATACACATAT
>JBDNDH010000313.1:0-2647 GCA_046719235.1 Thermodesulfovibrionales bacterium | reverse complement strand
ATGTTGGCATTATTACAAGAGAAACAGTTGAAAAGGCAATTTTTCATGGTTTTAAGAATAGTTTGTGCAAAGATTTTGCCTCTACTGATGTGTTTGTCGCATCAAGGGATACGAATATATCTGAGATAGAGGAATCTATGGTAGAGACAAATCAGAGGTTTGTCCCTGTTGTAGAAGAAGGTAGGGTCATTGGTGCCATTACAAGAACGGATCTATTAAGGACGATGTATGCAGAGGCACTAAAGAGAAATAGTGTTTGGTCTGACATTGTTCCACAAAAGAGTAGTATCATAAAGAATGCAAGAAAATTACTCAAGGATAGACTTCCCCAGGAGGTATTTGAGATATTGAAGATAGCAGGAGATATCGCTGATGAAACAGGGGTATCATCGTATCTTGTAGGTGGGGCTGTTAGGGATTTGTTAAGGGGAGAGGATAACCTTGATATTGATATAGTTGTTGAGGGAGATGGTATAGCATATGCTAAGAGGTTGGCAGATCGAATATCCGCAAGGGTTTCTGTGTATAAAAGGTTTGGGACTGCAAGGCTTCTACCCATAGAGGCAGGAAGGGGTTACTGGATAAGAAGCGAGGAGTTGAAGATTGATGTTGCAACCGCAAGGACAGAATACTATGAGACCCCAGCAGCACTACCAAAGGTTGAATCAGCATCAATAAAAAAGGATTTATACAGGAGAGATTTCACTATAAACACCCTTGCGATTAAACTCAACAGTGATGAATTTGGGACTATAATTGATTATTTTGGGGGACAGAGAGACCTCAAGGAAAAGGTTATAAGAACCTTGCATAATCTAAGTTTTGTAGAGGATCCCACGAGGGCATTCAGGGCTGTGAGATTCAGTGAGAGATTTGGTTTTAAGATATCCAAGCATACTGAAAGCCTTATAAAGACAGCGGTGCGTATGAACATATTTGATAAACTCTCTGGGACAAGGATATACGATGAACTTACCCTCACATTTAGAGAGACAAATCCAGTAAAGGCATTGCAAAGTATGGATAACTACGGGCTATTGAGGGTAATACACCCTTCTATAAGGCTTACCAAAGAGATGATAAAACTACTTGAATCTGTGCATGAGACGGTTATATGGTATAATCTTCTGTATCTTAAAGATAGATGTAAATGCCACGTGCTTTATGTAATGGCACTTTTATACAAACTTTCTAAGGAAGAAAGGTTTCAGGCACTCAGGAGACTATCTGTAAATGAGCATGAGACAGGTATGATTGTAAGGTTATATGAGGCATCACATGATATATTATCAAGACTCAATCATAATGATAACTATTCAACCTATCTTTTGTTGAAGACTCAGCCTATCGAGGCACTGCTCTTTTCTATGGCTGTAACAAAAAACGAGAATAGAAAGAAGGCCATCTCAATGTATTTGCTCAAACTACAGCACATTAAGCCTGTCTTAACTGGTATAGACCTAAAGAAAATGGGAATTGCTGAGGGTCCGATATACTCTAAGATACTAAGTAAGATTATTGAGGGTAGGATTAAGGGCTTGATCAATACAAGGGAGGATGAGTCAGAGGTTGTAAAGCTCTTCATAGAAGGAAAGATGGAATCGATGGACAAAAAGGAGGGATAAGGTTATGGATGTAAAAAAAAGGGTTATGACAACAAATCCTTTAAATGCTGAGCCACCGATAGAGGATTTAAGATCTTGGATTACACCAAACAAGTCTTTTTTCAATAGGAATCAAGGGGCTATACCAGATGAAAAGATTGATATCAATCAATGGGTATTGACCATAGTTGGCGAGATAGATAGACCATTAGACCTCACATTTACAAAGATATTAGAGATGCCTAAGGCTACAGTGATTAATACCCTTGAGTGCTCTGGTAATGGGAGGTCTTTACTTAAGGAAAAGGCACCAGGCAATCCTTGGACTATTGGAGGGGTTGGTAATGTTGTATGGGGTGGGGTGTGGTTAAGGGATATCCTTTTGCAGACAGGACTAAAGCCTACTGCTAAGCATGTTGCCTTTGAGGGATTTGGTAAGCCTGTTGGTGGTAGTGGGGTTGATTTTATAAGGAGTATCCCCATTGAAAAGGCACTACAATCCACAATGCTTGTTTATGAGATGAATGGAGAGCCATTGCCCAACGAGCATGGTTATCCTATGAGGGTCTTGCCACTTGGTTGGTATGGTGCGAATTCAGTGAAATGGTTAAACAGGATTGTGGTAATGGATAGACCTTATGAGGGATATTTTATGGACAAGGCATACAGGATATTCCAGAAGGGTCAAGACCCCAAAAGCGGTGAGGTGGTAACTAACATACATGTGAAATCCATTATAACCAAACCTCTTACAAAAGAGAAACTCAAAAAGGGGAAGAACCTCATACTCGGTATGGCTTATGCTGGAGAAACAGATATTGCCAAGGTTGAGATATCAATTGATGAAGGTAGCCATTGGATAGAGGTTGATTACATATCTCCTAAGATAAAATACTCATGGCTACAGTGGCAATACATATGGGATGCCCAGAAAGTTGGAAGTTTTACTATACTGTCAAGGGCTTCAGATGTATTGGGGAATGTCCAACCTATGCAGGGCATATACAACGCACATGGCTACTGTAACAATGGTATCTTAGACC
>JBDNDH010000312.1:0-2654 GCA_046719235.1 Thermodesulfovibrionales bacterium | reverse complement strand
GGGGTAGAAATATCTAAGAAAGCTATCATTAATAGCGATCATGGGGTGAGACATTGCAATATAACATGAAGAGAGCAGAGAATATGAGATAAAAAATGCTATTGCAAGACCTGACCCCATAAGGCATCTAATAATCCACAGGCCTCATAAAGTCTATTGCTGAATGAAGCCTGAATTTATTTATCTACCAACATACTCCCCTACAACCCTTTCTACCTCCATAACAGTAACAGAACTCTCTGATTTACAGACAAAAGACTTTAAACAATCTTTGGAAAAACATTCTGGTACTTGCACCGTTCATTATTAAGTCTCCAGACATAGTTCCATTACACAGCTTGCAGAAGCCGGCTATGACATATAAACAATAAAAGAGCCTGCCGGACATAGTGACATTCTCACAACTCAAAGATATATTCATCACACTCTTAGCAAACTACGAGAAATTGTAAATAATAGAAAAGGTAATCTCTATCCGATTTCTATCCTTTGTCTTACCAAAGTAATCACAAGATTAAGTCATTGGAAAATCAGACCTATTGAATGTTTTTTTGTTTAAATGTAGAATACAGTAATTTTAACTTAATGAGGACGAGATGAAGGTCAAGCATATACCTTGTGGGTTTTTTGCTAATGAAAGCGAAAAAATTGCCATTGAGTATATTCGCAAGAAGTTAGAGTCAGACCCCAGTAAAGGCAAATATATACTTTTATCCAATCTACTCTTTTCCTTTGATTCAAGTGGTTTATCCGATGAAATTGATCTCCTCGTGATATGCCCATCAGGGGTAATTGTAATAGAGATAAAACACTGGGATCTCACATATATTAAAAAAAATACGACCATTGTCGATTCTGAGGCAGAGCGGCTTAATAACAAGGTAAAAAAGGTCGCTGGTAAGCTCAAGAGGCATTCAATTGATGCAGGTTTTGTCGAAGGCAGGATGCTTCTCACTAAAAAGGGTGATTTAAGCCTTCACAAAGACGGGTTAAAGATAAAAGGCATTGCTGTATATAGTCTCAGAGGCTGGCAGGATCTGTTGAATATAAATGCTCCCACTTTTCTTGATGAACATTTAATGGAAAAAGCCTGTTCTATTTTAGAGCCAACCACAAAGATTGCCATATCAGGCGATATCAGAACCTTTGGCGGTATTACAAACCTTGAACTTATCTCGCCGAAGGATAACCGTTTTCATAGGGTCTATAAAGGAGTACATATTTCAACGAGAGACAAGGTATTTCTCAATGTTTTTGATCTCTCAGCCAGTAATGAGAAAAATGCCCTTGAGACTGCTAAGAGAGAATTTGACATTATCCAGAAGCTCCAAAAGTCACCTTATCTTCCAAGGTTGATGGATTCATTTCAGGAAGCAAAGGGCTATCCAGGTGAGATGTACTTTTACTCTCTTGTTGACCCCTCCGCACCCACACTCAAAGAGATAGCATCAGATAAATCCATATCATGCCATGAGAGGATTAACTTAGCTATCAATTGTTTACTGGGCTTGGATGAATTACACAGTCCTAAAGAAGAGGGTTATCCGCCGATAGTTCACAGGAAACTTAATCCAACAAATATTAAGATCAAAAATCTGTCGACACCGATATTTACTGAGTTAACTCAAGCTAAACTTCCAGAGCAAACGATCAGTCCTCACCTATCAAGGTCTGATATATCCGATGATTATGTAGCACCTGAGGTAAAGGCAGGTGGTATTGTTATGGCAGATGCCCGATCAGACATATATTCCCTTTGCAAGTCATTATCTCTGCTTTTCAGTGAAGAAAATTGTTCAGAGGCATTGAGAATCTTAAACTCAGGCATGGCTGAAACCCCTGAAGAAAGAATGTCTCTTAAAGACCTTATTGAAGAATTAAAGAATTTAATATCGCCTGTAAAAGAAACATCCTCTGAAGAAAAGCCTTTACCTGTGCATCTTTGGGATGAAGATACGGTAATATGTTTTAAAGGAGGTCATTACAGGATTGTCGGCAGATTAGGCTCAGGTGGCATAGGCACAACATTTAAGGTTGTCCAAATCAACAGAAATGATAACACTGAATATGGCTATTATGTCGCAAAGGTGATTAATACTGAACAAGACGCAGCCAGTTCTCTTAAGGCTTATAACAAGATTCGCCCTCATATTAATCACCCTACCCTTGCGTTGATATATGAAATAGCCACGGAGTGGCAAAAGGATAATTTCGCTGTTTTGATGAAATGGATTGAGGGTATGCCCTTGTCTGATTTGACAGGTGTAATCAGACTTTATGCTGAAGATATGAATGAAGTATCTGCAGAAGCTATGCTTATCAGATGGCTCAAAAGCCTATGTGATGCACTTGGAAGGCTACACCAGGCAGGATTTGTTCACGGTGATGTTACACCTAAAAATATCATAGTCTCAGGTGGAGATGTGGTTATCACAGACTATGATTCTGTGAAGAATATCGGAAGTCAGCCCGAGATATTCACTTCGCTGTATTGTTCTTCATCCGTGCAAAATAAAGGGTCCATTGATGCTTCTGACGATATCTTCTCTTTGGCAGCATCTTTTTATCATGTTCTTTTTGATAGAGAGCCTTTTTCACACGGCGGAGTGATGAAAAAGGAAAGCGGACTTGATTATAAAGGTTTAGAAAGAGAT
>JBDNDH010000311.1:0-2661 GCA_046719235.1 Thermodesulfovibrionales bacterium | reverse complement strand
ATATTGAAGATACAGAACCAAATATTAAAGGTCCAATGATAGCCGATGTCTTTCCAACGAGTGCATAAATACCAAAATACTCCGCCTCCTTACCATCTTTGATAAACCTTGTAAACAACGCCCTCGAGGCAGACTGAACCGTACCAAGACCCAGTCCTGCACATGTTGCCACTACAAAAAACAGCTCTTTTGTATTGACAAAAAATGCCAATATACAAACAAAAACCCATAGACAAAGAGAGGTCATTACGACCTTTTTTGCCCCCCAAGTGTCGATAGGTTTTGCCATTACAAACGATCCGATCAATGCGGTTATCTGCACAACAAGATAGACAACGATGAGTTCCTCTGTCTTAAAGTGTAGAGTAGTGGCTGCAAAGATGCTCGAAAAAACGATAACGGTGTTTATCCCATCCTCATAAACGAGATATGCAAGGAGAAATCTCCTTGCGTCTTTTTTTGTTAAGATCTCCTTAAATGTTTGTAAGGTGGTTTTTAGTCCTTCTACTGATGATCTTATTATCGTCCTTGTGCCCCTTGCATCACTCGGAAGATATAAAAAGGCAGGGATGGAAAAGACTGCAAAAAATAATGCAGTAGCCAACCACACCGCCGATATACTATCCTGCCTTATTAACCACAGTGCTATCAATAGTGATGATATCGAGCCGGCATAGCCAAGTCCAAATCCCCACGCCGAGACCCGCCCTTGCACATCAGGTCTTGCAATATTTGGCAGATAGGAGTTGTAAAAAACTAAAGCCCCTTCCATCCCAATATTTGCAAGCACTATCAAGATAAAACCCTCAATATACATACCCTTTTGAAGTAGTGTAAACATACAGACTGATAGAACCGATAAGAGGGTATATAAAAACATCATAGACTTTCTCTTCCCTGCAATGTCTGCAATTCCCCCTAAAAACGGGGATGTAATGGCAACAACTGCCATGCTTAGCGATATCGCCCTCCCCCACCATAAATCTCCTAAACCTGATTCATTACCAACTATCACTGAGGTGTAATAGACAGGAAAGACTACAGCTGCGATAACCGCAGAGTAACTTGAGTTTGCAAAATCATACAGACACCAGGATATTATCTGTCTTTTCATCATGACGAATATATTAACACAGTATAGGCAGAGGTTTTGAGCGTTGGTTAATTGACCTGATATGAATAGACATCTTAGGATTTTATAAACTACCTCACAATATGTTAAATTACATATACAAAATAAATCTCAAAAAGGAGTGAGCAAATGGAAAGAAAAGGGTTGATTACAATTAAGGGAAATCCTATAACTTTACTCGGGAATGAATTAAAGATTGGAGATAAGGCTCCTGACTTTACAGTCCTTGATGGTGCATTAAACGAGGTCAAACTCAAAGACTTTGCAGGCAAGATCAAGGTCATCAGTGTAACCCCATCTCTTGACACCCCAGTATGTGACATGCAGTTGAGGAGATTCAATAACGAGGCTGCTACACTTGGAGAGGACATTGCAGTGATAAATGTAAGCATGGATCTGCCATTTGCAATCTCAAGATTTTGCACATCAGCTGGGATTGATAAGGTAAAAGCCTATTCAGACCATAGAGATGCAACCTTTGGAAACAATTACGGGGTATTGATCAAGGAGTTAAGACTGCTTGCAAGGGCAATATTTGTGATAGACAAGGATGATATTATTAGATATATCGAGATAGTAAAAGAGGTCACAGATCATCCTGATTATGACAAGGCACTTTCATCTCTCAAACAATTATAATCTCTTAGAGAAGGAGGTACAAAAGAAATGCCTGTTTATGAGTACGAGTGCAAGGCATGCAAACAAACATGCGAGGTAATGCAGAGGTTTGATGATCCCCCGCTTGAGACATGTGCGGTGTGTGGGGGGCAGATGCAAAAACTCGTTTCAAACACCTCTTTTGTGCTAAAAGGAAGCGGTTGGTACGTTACAGACTACGTAAGAAAATCAGAAACTACAAATGAAAAATCAAACGGTAGTAAATCAACCGAGACAAAGACTGACACAACACCCACAGACAGCAACAGTGCAACTACTGAAGCAGTCGCAAAGACATCAGAGGTCACTTAAGATTGATAAACCCTCACATACATATACCCTTTGAGAGGATTGATACATACCTTGACTATATCCTAAGATACCAGATAAACATTGAGTTATTCTTCAAGGGCGAGGTTTTAGACAACACCTCAGAAAAAGACATTAAAAAAGTGAGGGAGTTACTGCCTTATAACCCCTCACTTACCGTTCATGGACCTTTCGCAGATCTGTCTCCTGGGGCAACAGACAGTAAGATACGAAAGGTCACGATAGACAGGTTTAGCCAGACCATTGAATATGCATCCATCTTGAATGCCAAGATAGTAGTCTTTCACTCGGGTTATGAAAAATGGAAATACGCCCTTGATGTTGATCTATGGTTAGAAAAGAGCATAGAGACATGGAAGCCTATAAATAAGTTGGCAAAGGAGCGAGGGGTAAAGATAGCCATCGAAAATATCTTTGAGGAGGAGCCTTCAAACCTGAGGTTATTGATGGAGGAGATGGCATCAGAGAATTTCGGAGTATGTTTTGATTCTGGTCATTTCAATATCTTCTCCAATACACCGTTAACACTTTGGATAGATGCC
>JBDNDH010000310.1:0-2672 GCA_046719235.1 Thermodesulfovibrionales bacterium | reverse complement strand
AATAGAGTATCAAACAGCATCTTTGTCCACTCTTCAGATGCACCACCAAGGTCAGGTCTTCCGATACTTGTCTTCATAATAAGGTCTCCGGTAAAGAGGTATTTGCCATCAAGTAGGAGTGATGTGCTGCCTGGTGTATGTCCTGGTGAGTGTATGATTTCAACCACAGAGGTCCCTATATTATATTTGTCACCGTTTTTGAGTTCTACATATTTATAGGTGGCACTTTTTGCATCATTAGGGTTGATGAGGTATTGTGCGCCAGTCTTCTCTGCCACCTCTCTACCTCCGGATATGTGGTCGGCTTGTAGGTGTGTGTCTATAACATATTTGACCTTTACGCCGATTTCATCGATCTTTTTGAGTATCACATTGTAATGTCTCATTGCATCAACGACTAATCCCTCGCCATTTGAGACCACTAAATAGGATATGCAACCCCTCGCTACCCTATAAAATTGGTATATTTGTGGATTGTCTGATATCTTGGCTGTTTCATAGTATTCAGACCAGAGATCGATGCCACCTTCTAACGACTGTGCATCAAAACCCTTATCTCTTAACCACTCTGCAGTGTATTTTGAGGAATCACCATGTGCACAGATGGTAATGATAGGTTTGTCCTTTGGGAATTTATCTAAATGACGGTCTTCCTCACCAACAAAATCCTCTTGAGGTATATTAAGGGTTTCAAATTCAAACTTGCCCTCCACCTTGCCGTCCTTGAAGTCATCTTCATTTCTGAGGTCAAATACAAACTTTACCTCATTGTTGTCCAGCATCTTCTTAAACTCCTTCGGTGATATGACGATATCTTTCATTACTTACCTCCTCTTATTTGTATTTGAATGCTACAAGCCATCTTATGTGGCTTTTTTCTTCATTGATTATCTCGTCGATAACATCCTTTTCCCTTACACTATCCCTGATACCATAGAAGTAAAGGAGGGTCTCTTTTTCAAAGGATATAGCGTATCTTACTGCATCATCAATGGTCTTTATATTTTGCATTGATGGTAGAGCCTTCTCCTTGCCGAGAAAAAACTCAGATTCTACAAAAGCCCTTAGGTAAAGAGATACCTCTTCCCATCCCTCTTCCATACCATCTCCTATGGTTTCCATCAGTTCTATGAAGGTCTTCTCATGCTGAACCTCTTTGTCTGCAAGCGTGGTAAAAAGGCTGTAAAGACCTTTATCCTGTCTAAACCTCTCTGCCATCGTTGTGTAGAATTGATAACCGAGTTTCTCTGTCTGTATAGCCTGTTCAATTACCTCCCTGATCGTAAACTGATCTTGCATATTTCCTCCTCTTTTTGATATTTACTCCAATTTTAAAAGCCTTCTTAATCTATTGTCAGCCCTTACTATCTCATCTGGATTATCTCCAGTGATATCCCATGTGTATTCGCCCTTTGTGTTTCTGTGCAGTTTTATTCGTAGGGGTTTCTTTGGCTTGATCTGCTGTATCTGTGGGTCTTTGGAAAAGACAGGTGCCTTCGGAGGCTCCTTCTTGTCCGATGCAAATGATGGAGTATAGGTTAGTGCCATCAACACAGACAAAAGTATAAATACTATAATCCTTATTCTCATATGTCCTTGCAGTTTAAGGGGTTAAAAATATCGTATCTATTGGTAACAGGATACCTCCTATCCCTGCCAAATGCCCTTTTTGTTACCTTGATTCCAATCGGAGCCTGTCTCCTCTTATATTCGCTTTTGTCTATCATCCTGAGTATCCTTTGGAGCTCATTTTTGTCTTTAAAGACACTGAGCAACCCCTCAATGTCAATATCGTGTTCAATATAAGTCTCTATGATGCTATCAAGGGTATCGTATGGAGGCAAGGTATCTGTATCTTTCTGATTGTATCTGAGTTCGGCAGTCGGTGGTTTTGCGATAATACTCTCAGGTATAAGGTCATATCCATGCTTGTCGTTTAGCCATCTGCAAATAAGATAGACGGTAGTCTTGCAGATATCTTTGATAACAGCAAATCCGCCTGCCATATCACCATAAAGTGTGGCATAACCTACAGCCATCTCTGATTTATTGCCTGTTGTAAGGACTAAATGTCCAAACTTGTTTGACCATGCCATTAGGAGATTGCCCCTTATCCTTGATTGTAGATTCTCTTCAGTAATGTCCTGTGGCTTGTCTCTGAAATGGTTTGATAGTGCATTTATGTATGAGTCGAATATATTGGTTATCGGTATCTCAGTAATATTTATATCAAGTTTTTTTGCCAATAGATAGACATCGTCCCTGCTCTCTTTTGAGGTATAAACAGAAGGCATAAATAGGCAATCTACATTGTCTCTGCCGAGTGCCTCAACCGCTATAACGGTCACAAGTGCCGAGTCTATACCTCCGCTTAAGCCAATACATACCTTTTTAAAACCATTCTTAGATACATAGTCCCTTGTGCCGGTAATCAGGGCGTTGTAGATCTCTTCTTCTTGAGACAGTTTATTTACGTGTTTTTTGTCAATAGGTCTGCGTTGTCCCTTAGTCTGATAATCAATATCTATAAACTCTACCTTTTGGAGGTTATCAATGATCTTGGTCTTTCTTGACCTTGGGTCTTTTAGCCTTTTTGCTATGACATTGTCGAGGTTTAGATCAACTACTAACAGATCCTCTTTAAATCTTTCAGCACTTCCTACTATATTCCC
>JBDNDH010000031.1:0-8969 GCA_046719235.1 Thermodesulfovibrionales bacterium | reverse complement strand
GAAGTCTCTTTATGCCTTACCTCTTAAGGATAAAGATAAGGAATGTCTTACAGATGATGCTAAAAAGATAGCAGGAATATTGTTTAGGTACAACAGGGTAAAGAAAGAGGGAGATGTAATTGCCTTGAGTTACGACTGGGAAGGCATCAGAAAGGATGCGGGTATATCAGAGAATGATAAAACCATCACAAGTTCCGTAAAACTTACTCACTATATGATGTCTCAAGGCGATAACTACGAAAAGTATGTAGGTGTAATCAAGACCTTCAAACTAAATGCTGGGGAGACCCCTGAAGATTTTATAGGCATTGGGATAAATACATTTGACAAATTAGGCCTTTACAAAGAAGGTTGTAAATAACTAAAAAGGGGTAGGTTTTAGTAAAAACATTTTAGACAATAATCTCTTACCTGTAGTCACACCGATATATCATAATAATGATAAAAAAATTAAGTTGCTTGACAAAAATAAAGAAAGAAATCTATATTACCTAAATTGGAATGATTCCAAATGAAAACCAAAAAGATTCATAAAGGCAAAATATTGGAGGTAATAAAACACCTCAAGGAGAAAGGTTATAAGATAACGCCACAGAGAAAGGCGATAATTGATATTATTATCAACAATAGAGACCATCCAAGCACATCTGAGATTATAAGACTCGCAAGGTCAATCTATCCAAACATTAGTGTCTCTACTGTTTACTATACCATTGCCTTACTTAAAAGAGAAGGTTTAATTAGGGAGATAGAGTTTTACGATAAGGATAATCGTTATGATACTAACCTGAATCACCATATAAATCTTATATGTGAGTCTTGTGGAAAGATTATTGATTTTGACAATCCATTACCGATTAGTATAGACGATATATTTGAGAAATTTGGCTTTAAAACGGTTCAAACTCGCTATGAATACTATGGTTACTGTAAGACATGCTTATCAAAATCAAGAAGGGCTGAATGACGAAATTGTATTAAAAATTTTGTTTTGACATGGAATGATTATCATTCACCTATCTTTGATAGGTTGTATAGCGATGTCTCATAATACAGACATCTTAAGGAGGTAGCAAGTATGAGTGATGACAGTAAATCTATGGAAACCCATAGACAAAAATTTGGTAGAGGAACTACAAATAGGGACTGGTGGCCAAATCAATTGAGGCTTGAGATACTACATCAACATTCAAACAAATCAAACCCTATGGGACAAGACTTCAATTATGCTGAAGAATTCAAAAAACTGGATTATTGGGCACTTAAAAAGGACTTGATGGCACTTATGACAGACTCTCAAGACTGGTGGCCTGCCGATTATGGACATTATGGGGGGCTATTTATTCGTATGGCGTGGCATAGTGCAGGGACATATAGAACAACAGATGGTCGCGGCGGGGGAGGTTCTGGTGCTCAGCGTTTTGCACCACTTAATAGCTGGCCAGACAATGCAAATCTGGATAAGGCACGTAGATTGCTCTGGCCAATAAAAAAGAAATACGGCAAAAAGATCTCATGGGCAGACCTGATGATACTTGCTGGCAATGTGGCACTTGAGTCTATGGGTTTTAAGACATTTGGTTTTGCTGGAGGACGAGTTGATATCTGGGAACCAGAAGAAGATATCTATTGGGGCAGTGAGGATGTATGGTTAGGCGATAAACGTTATAGTGGAGACCGTGAATTAGAGAAACCTCTCGCAGCTGTGCAGATGGGACTTATCTATGTAAATCCTGAGGGTCCAAACGGTAATCCGGATCCCATCGCAGCGGCAAGAGATATCAGAGAGGTCTTTGGTCGTATGGCTATGAATGACTATGAGACAGTAGCCCTGATTGCTGGTGGACATTCCTTTGGTAAATGCCATGGTGCCTGCCCTGCTTCTTATGTAGGACCTGAACCTGAGGCAGCACCTATTGAGGAACAAGGTCTTGGTTGGAAGAATAGCTTTGGCACAGGGAAAGGACCAGACACATACACGAGTGGTTTAGAGGGCGCATGGAAGCCAAATCCAATAAAGTGGGATATGGGTTATCTTAAAACCCTATTTGGATTTGAATGGGAACTCACTAAAAGCCCTGCTGGGGCATACCAGTGGAAGCCCAAGGGAGATGCTGGGGCTACTGCTGTGCCCGATGCCCATGATCCCACAAAAAGACACGCCCCCATGATGCTGACTACAGACCTTTCACTTAAGATGGACCCCATCTATGAAAAGATAGCAAGGCATTTTCTTAACAATCCTGATGAGTTTGCCGATGCATTTGCAAGGGCTTGGTTTAAACTCACACATAGAGATATGGGACCTCGTAGCCGTTATCTCGGACCAGAAGTGCCCTCAGAAGAACTTATATGGCAAGACCCCATTCCTAAACTTGATCATAAGGTTATAGATGCTCAAGACATGAAAGTCTTAAAAGACGCTATACTATCGTCGGGATTGACAATATCGGAGTTGGTTTATACTGCTTGGTCTTCAGCATCTACTTACCGTAATTCTGATATGAGAGGTGGTGCAAATGGGGCAAGGATAAGGCTTGCACCCCAGAAAGACTGGGAGGTTAACCAACCAAAGCAACTTACAAAGGTGCTTTCAATATTAGAAGGTATTCAAAAGGATTTTAACTCTAATGCCTCTGATGGCAAAAAGGTTTCACTTGCAGACCTTATTGTGCTTGGTGGGTGTGCAGCTGTGGAGAAGGCAGCAAAAAAGGCTGGATATGACATAGAGGTTCCTTTCAAGCCAGGAAGAATGGATGCAACTCAGGAACAAACCGATGTGGAGTCCTTCTCTGTGTTAGAGCCTTATGCTGATGGTTTTCGTAATTATATGAAGCCTGTGGTATCAGTGCCTGCAGAGGAATTGCTTGTAGATAAGTCACAACTACTGACATTAACCGCACCAGAGATGACTGTGCTTGTTGGGGGAATGAGAGTTTTGAATGCAAATTTTGGCAACACCCAACACGGTGTATTCACAAATAGACCAGAGACGCTTACCAATGACTTTTTTGTGAATCTTCTTGATATGAGGACTGTCTGGGAGCCAGTGTCAAATGAAAGACAACTCTTCGAAGGCAAAGATCGTGCTACTGGGCAAACTAAGTGGACTGGAACAAGGGTTGACCTGATATTTGGGTCAAATTCACAATTGCGTGCCATTGCTGAGGTATATGCCTGCGATGATGCACAAGAGAAGTTTGTAAAAGACTTTGTATCTGCTTGGAGTAAGGTAATGCACCTTGATAGGTTTGATTTGGCATAGTCTAAACACAGAGCGGTTAATCAACTGATAAGGCAGTAGTGCAATAATGCACTACTGCCATTTTTTTGATACTTAACTTTGCCTTTTAAAATACACAATACAGAATAATGCGTTTGAAACATAGAAAATTCTCATATTGACTATAATAACTAAATGTGTAAAAATAATTATCTTTAACATTAAACTAATGCGCCTGTAGCTCAGTAGGATAGAGCAACTGCCTTCTAAGCAGTGGGTCAGGGGTTCGAATCCCTTCAGGCGCGTATTCCTACCTTATAAAAATTCTTTTTGACTAAATAACAAATGTTTCTAAATTTAATGTAAAATATGAAACCTATAGAAATCATTGAAGGAAAGACAAGATGGCTAATGAGTGTGTGATGGTTGTAGATGATGAACCTGCTATAAGGGACACATTGGCAGATATACTTCAGGATGAGGGGTATTCAGTGATAACTGCCTCATCAGGTGAAGAGGCATTGAGCATACTTCAGGACAACAACCCTGATATTATTCTGCTTGACATATGGCTTGACGGGATGGATGGATTGGAGGTGCTATCTCATATAAGGCAGACTAACAGTGAATCATTGGTTATAATGATCTCTGGTCATGGCAACATTCAAACCGCTGTAAAGGCAATGCAGAATGGTGCCTATGACTTTTTAGAAAAACCCTTATCTATTGATAAGGTTATCTATACCCTAAACAGAGCCTTAGACAAAAGACGGCTTGAAAGGGAAAATACAGCCCTCAAATCTGCTATTTTATCCAACACAACCCTGATTGGTTCCTCTCAAATAATGCAAAGACTCAGACAACAGATAGAACTTGCAAGTAAAAGCAATAGTAGGGTGTTAATACTTGGAGAGAGTGGGACCGGAAAAGAGATCGTTGCCCGTTTGCTACATGAAAATAGTAATAGGTCGGGATATCCCTTTGTTGAGTTAAACTGTGCCGCAATCCCCCAGGAACTCATAGAGAGTGAACTATTTGGACATGAAAAGGGGGCATTTACAGGGGCATCAGAGAGAAAGATTGGAAAGTTTGAACTCGCTCACAAGGGAACTCTCTTTCTTGATGAGATTGGTGACATGAGTCTTCAGACTCAGGCAAAGGTTTTAAGGGTCATTGAAACACAGTTTTTTCAGAGGGTTGGTGGGAGTAAGAATATAAGTGTTGAGGTAAGGATAATCTCTGCAACAAACAAAGACTTGCAAGAAGAGGTTAGAAATCAAAGGTTTAGAGAAGACCTATTCTTTAGACTTAACGTCATCCCAATTCATATACCACCACTACGGGAAAGGAGAGAGGACATCCCAGAGCTAATCAACTATTTCATCAAGAGATTCCAGATTGAAAGTGGCATAAGACCTAAGACATTTACAAAAGAGGTCGTAACTATCTTCAAAGAATATGACTGGCCCGGTAATGTAAGAGAACTAAAAAACGCTGTGGAAAGGATACTAATAATGACACAGGGAGATACAATATCCTATGAACATATTGAAAACCTTGGATTGTTTGGTATTAGGTTAAATAAAGAAGACAATCTCTTTGGATATAAAACACTCAGAGAGGCAAGGGATGCCTTTGAATGCGAATTTATCAAGAAAAAACTCATTGAACACAACTGGAATATCTCACGCACTGCCGATGCAATAGATGTAGAGAGAAGCAATCTCCACAAAAAAATAAAGGCTTACAACATCACTCTCCAGGATTAATATGGGTAATATCGTAGCCATTGTAGGCAGACCAAATGCAGGAAAGACCACGCTCTTTAATAGACTATTGAGACTGTCAAAAGAAACAGATAATCTACCTGCAATCACTGACAAGACGCCAGGTGTTACAAGGGATAGGAATTATGGCCATGTTTTAATAGACGGAAAGGAGATTGTTTTTATTGATACAGGTGGTTTTTTATCAGATACTGAAGACACAGAACTTGGTGATATTAATAAGCAAGTAAGAGAGCAGGCAATGTTTGCAATAGATGAGGCAGACCTTGTCATTCATCTTTTGGATAGCAAATCGGGGCTGTTACCTTCTGATGTTGAACTCTCAAATATTATAAGAAGGTCGTCAAAGTCTTTTTTGACTGTTGTAAACAAGGTTGATAGCAAAGAGGGTGAAAAAAACATACTAGAATTCTATGCGTTGGGGACTGACGAGATAATCCCCATCTCAGCCCTCTCTGGTTATAATATGGATTATTTTGTTTCAAAGATAATGGGCATTATCACCCCTTCAACATCCACAAGACAGCCAGACCTACCTAAGATAGCAATAGTTGGGAGACCAAACACAGGTAAATCAACCTTTATCAACAATCTAATCGGTAAAAAAAGGTTAATAGTTAGTAGTAGTCCGGGCACTACAAGAGACCCTATTGATACCATAGTAAAGTTTTACAACAAACAATACCTATTAATAGATACGGCAGGGATTAGAAAGAAATCAAAGGCATCTCAGATAGAGAAATATGCAATTATGAGGGCTATCAAATCAATACAGAGAAGCGATATATCAATACTACTTCTTGATGCTGTAAGCGGAATAGTTGATTATGACCAAAAGATAGGCGGGATAATTCATGAATTCAAAAAACCTACAATCTTAGCGGTCAATAAGTGGGATTTGGTTGAAAAACCAGAGGAATATTTCAAAAAGTATCAAGATATCATCAGGGCAAGGCTATGGTTTTTGGATTATGCACCAGTAATAACCCTATCTGCCTTGACAAAAAAGCGATTAACCAACATCTTTTCACTCGTCGATGCCATACTGGCTGAATCAGAAAAAAGGATATCCACATCAGAGCTAAACGATCTAATCAGACAAAACAGAGAAATCCTGCAGCAGGTTGAAGACATGTCAAAAGGGTTGAAGATACTGTATATTACCCAGGTATCGGTTTCACCACCGCACTTTGTGATTTTTATAAATAAAAGAAAACCATTAAAGAGACAATACCTGAGATTTTTTGAAAGGATCATTAGGCAGAGATATGGATTTTTAGGGTGTCCGATTCTTATAACCGTTAGAACAAAAAGTGAGAATTATTAAATAATTTATGTTAGAATATACAACTTACTACACAGTCAGGAGGCTTTCAAATGCAAAAGATACTTGTTGCACATGATGGCTCAAAATCATCTGATAAGGCTTTAAAAAGGGCAGTAGAATTGGCTTTGAAATTTAATTCTACACTCACAGTGCTTGCAGTAGTCCCCGAGCTTTATTTAACAGAACTATCAGAAGGAGACAAGCAGAAGATATTTAACTCTCTCTCTAAGGAAACATCCGATGCTATGGAAAAGATAAGAAAATCCTTATCAGGAAAGTCTATTGAGGTAAAAACCCTTGTCAGACAAGGAGATCCAGCCGAAAAGATACTTGAAACAGCCCAAAAGATGAAGGCAGATGTTATCGTTACTGGTTCTCATGGAAGACATGGGACAAAAAAGTTTCTCATGGGCAGTGTTTCATCTAAGGTTGTTGACTATTCCAAGTGCCCTGTATTGATTGTAAAGTAATTCCTTTATAAATGGCCTTTACAGTAGCCCTTGCAGGAAAGGGTGGCACAGGTAAAACAACCGTCTCCTCATTGACTATTAAGTATCTCAAGGCAAAAGGCAAGACACCCATACTTGCAGTAGATGCTGATAGCAATTCATGTCTAAATATCGCATTAGGGCTTGATGTCACTACAACAATCGGTAGGATTAGAGAAGAGTCTTTAAATACTGTCAGGTCGGCTAATGAAAGACCAGGCGGTATGTCCGTTGAGCAGTATTTTGAATATCAAGTTCATCAGGCTATCATTGAATCTGATGGTATCGATTTAATAGTAATGGGTAGACCAGAGGGTCCTGGGTGTTATTGTGCAGCAAACAATATCATCAGAAAATATACAGACCTGTTATCTAAAAAATATCCCTATGTAGTGATTGACAATGAGGCAGGCATGGAGCATTTAAGCAGGCGGACAACGAATCAAGTAGACCTTCTTATTTTGGTCAGCGATGCATCAGTTAAAGGGATAGTGACAATTAAAAGGATAAAGGAATTGATTGATGAGATCGGTCTGGATGTTAAAAAGATAGTACCGATTGTTAATATGGCAACCGATAAACAGTTTTTAAGCCTTTCGAAAAAGGCAAAGTATTACGGCTTTGAAGATATTAGGTTTATACCCAAAGACAAAAACATCTCAAGTTTTGATATGGATTCAAAACCGTTAATTCACCTCCCTGATAATTCAAAGTCGTTTGTTGCCTTGAAGGAAATCTTGGATTCTTTTAATCTCCCTTAAGCAATAAACACTTTTCTGAACATGTTGAAATATAAATATGTAATGTTTTTTATAAATCAATCTTTTACACATCTTTTCGTTTTATGTTACCCTAATGCTAAATATTATCAATGGTTTTGCATGTTTTCAATAATAAAAAAAGGAGAATAGATGAAAAAGGGATTAAAGATACTATTAGTATCATCTGAGGCGGCTCCATTTGCAAAAGAAGGTGGACTTGGTGATGTTGTTGGAACAATGCCACGATTTATAAAAAACTTAGGACATGATATTAGGATTGTAATTCCGAGATATTATAGGATAGACAAACAATATTACAATTTAAAGCAAATACCAGGCGCATTAGGTGTGCCAATGGGGATTATAGGGACCTTGTGGTCGGGTGTCTATGAGGCCAGACTGCCAAATTCTGATGTCCCCGTATACTTTATTGAGTTTGAACAATATTTTGGAAGAGATGGTCTTTATAACGACACAAATGGTCAAGGTTTTATGGACAATGATAACCGTTTTGTCTTCCTCTCAAGGGGTGCTCTTGAACTGGCAAAGATGATAGGATTTTCACCGGATGTAATTCATGTCCACGATTGGCAAACGGCAATAATCCCTGTGTATATAAATACCTTATACAAAAATGACCCCACAGTTGGCAAATCTGCTACTGTATTGACAATACACAATATGCAACACCAGGGTGACTTTTACGAAGGGCTTATGGATGTGCTTGGTGTAGGATGGCAACATTTTAACTATCTTGAGTTAGAGGCATTCAACAAGGTAAATCTCCTTAAAGGAGGGATATATCATTCAACTTTATTGACTACAGTGAGCAAGACATATGCTCAAGAGATACAGACCCCTGAATTCGGTTACAGATTAGAAGGGGTAGTAAAGGAAAGGGCAAAAGACCTGTATGGAATTCTTAATGGCGTGGATTATGACGAGTGGAACCCTGAAAAGGACCGCTACATCATCGCCAACTATTCACATGAGGATCTTACAGGTAAAACATTGTGTAAGTCGGACTTGCAAAAGACAATGGGCCTACCTCAAAGATCTGATGTCCCTCTTTTTGGTATAGTGTCACGTTTGGTCTATCAGAAAGGAATAGATGTATTTGCAGAGGCGATACACAGATTAGTAGATCTTGACATCCAGATAGTCATGCTTGGCACAGGGGAACCATGGGCACACTTTTTCTTTCCTGATATTGCTGCTAAAAATCCAGAAAAGTTTGCATGTCATATTGGCTATAACAATGCACTTGCGCACAAGATTGAGGCTGGTTGTGACTTTTTCTTAATGCCTTCAAGATTTGAACCATGCGGTTTAAACCAGATGTATAGCATGAGATATGGCACATTGCCAATAGTAAGGGCAACA
>JBDNDH010000309.1:0-2710 GCA_046719235.1 Thermodesulfovibrionales bacterium | reverse complement strand
ATTCAATCAGTATTAGATGTTATAAGTAACAACCTTGCTATCAACAAGATTACCCTTTCAACAGACTTCAAAAAAGACTTGCCTACTATACAGGGAGACCCCGGTGAATTACAACAGGTGTTCTTTAATATTATATCTAATGCTATAGCAGCAATGAAAAAAGGTGGCAAACTATCTGTTTCAACAAGATTATCCGAAGACAATAATTTTATAGAGATACTAATCTCTGACACAGGTGAAGGTATCCCTAAGGAATTTCGATCTAAGATATTTGATCCGTTCTTTACCACGAAGGCAGTAGGTGAAGGGACAGGTTTAGGTTTGTCAATCTCTTATGGTATCATAAGCAAACATAGAGGAGAGATTACATTCGAGACAAAGACAAGGTCTGAGTCTAACATAACAGGGACAACATTCATAATAAGATTACCAATAAAAAATTAGATTAAGGAGGAAGGGGATGGCAGAAAGGATACTCATCGTAGATGATGAGCCAGATATGTTGTGGTTATTGAGTATGATAGTTAAAGAGAAGACACCCTATGAGGTGGTCACAACCAATAATCCGGTTGAGGCATTGGAGTTGGCTAAAAATCAGCATTTTGACATATTAATAACAGACCTGAAGATGCCGGGCTTAGACGGCATTGAACTTTTAAATGCGGTAAGGGGATTTAATCCAGATATACCAATAATCATAATTACCGCCTATGCCACATCGGAGTCTGCTACTGAGGCACACGAGAAAAATGCCTTTGACTTTATAACAAAACCATTCAGAAAGGATCAGATAATCTTTACAATAGAGAAGGCTATCAAGTGGCTAAGGGCACACAAAGAGAACAAACTCCTCAAAGAGAGGCTTGAAGACAAGTAAACACTCATCTCCAGTCCTCTCATCTCTTTTCTTAGGATGGAGGGGAGGGTTGGTTTATCTCGTGATAAACATACTCCTCGCAAAAATCCTCTATGTATTGGTTTGTGACGGCATCGTTAATTAGGACCATGTCCAGCTGTTTTGTATAAACAGTCAGTTTTCCCAGTATCTCTAATCTCTTTGTTATTTCCTTAAGTGGATACTTTACAAGTTGGGCGTTTATGACATCATCCTTCACATTGACCGTAAAATTCATCTCCCTTAATATAGTTGTTATGAGCCTTACCCTCCTTAATCTCCGCTCGACTACAGTCCCACCTTTTTTGAAGAAAAACTTTATATAATTGTCATTTAGATTATCACCTGCAAATGACTCAATAGACGAGAAGTGATAGCCAAGCCTTATGGCAAAACTCATAAAATTAGGTGATATAAAGGCAAAACTCTTTTCAGCAGTCCTGAGTATCTCCTCCTCTGTAACCGTAGCGGTGTGGGCAATAGCACCCATGAATCCAGATATATCAAAGTCCCTTGCCTCTGGCCACTTCATCCCCATTAATCCCTTTAGAAATGCATTAAAGGGTATGGACCTTAGGTGTTCGGGATTTAGATATTTTGGGTTACCTTCAATTGCATCACCTAAGTCAAGTACGGCAATCTCCACAGGTATACCAGCAACGAGTTTTTTTGCCCCCACCTCATCTGCAGAGGTGTATTCAACATCAAAAAGTTCTCTGACTACCATCTCATGACAATACCTTGTTATGTCATGTAGTGTCTCACAATTTGCTGCCCTAAACTGATCGCTGTCTGGGTCGGTGAGTTTTAGTGGAACTGTCCATTTTAAGACCTCTTTTAGTTTTTTGTAAATGGATGTTTCCATAAATACAAAGTCTTTCTTTCCCTGAAACTCTTTTAGTTCTTCAACTATACCATCATAGACATTGCAGTTATATGCATCCACCGTGATATCCTGTCCATTCTTTATTAAAAGAGTAGCTTCCCCAGTGCCCAAAATGGTTGGCACCTCATACTCCCTTGCAAGAGATGCCATGTGCCCTGTGGTAGAACCAATGTCAGTAACGATCGCATTTGCCTTTTTCATAACAGTTACAAACTTTGTTGATGTATGCTTTGCAACCAAAACACCGTTTTCTGGAAAGTCCTTCAGATCTTCGTCGCTCTTTACAATGAAGGCCTTACCAAACCCAATACCTTTATGGGCAATTGATCCCTTTGTTATGAGCAGTTTGTATCCTTCAATCTTTCTGGGAATCGGTTTTGCCCTATCAATGTTTATCCTCAGGGGCCTTGATTGAAGTATATAAAGGGTGTTATTTTTATCCACAGTCCACTCTACATCTTGAGGACTGCCAAAATGCCTCTCCAGTGCTAATATAGCATCAGCCAGCTCCTTCAACTTATCATCACCTAATAATGGCACAGTTCTGCTACCATCTAATTGGAGTTCACATACACCTCCATTAGGACTACAGGATAACGCCTTTTCTTGACAACTGATACATCTGTCAATGACCTCAGAGGTATCCGTTCGTTTTACCTTGTATATATCAGGTGTTACTGTTCCATCAACCACAGCCTTACCAAGCCCTTCTGCGGCGCTGATCAAGATTGCCTCCTCAGATGGATTGTTAGGGTCTCTTGAGTAACCAACCCCAGAGACCTTAGAGTCTATCATCTCAAGGACACCAACAGGCATCATCATCTCAGTAGTATCAAGCCCCTTTGTTTTAAAATAAAATAGTGCCCTCGGGTTAAAGAGGCTCGCTACAACCCTCTTATATTTGTCAGTCACATCACTCTGGGGTACAT